>CAMRBT010000013.1 GCA_947040475.1 uncultured Brevinema sp. | reverse complement strand
CTGTCGTACTAGGGATTTCATTCGTAGTTTTTTCAATAATGTCTCTAACACCCGGAGATCCTGCTCAATTGATTCTAGGGGAAAGTGCATCTGCTGAGGCTTTAGAAAATAAAAGAGAAGAGTTAGGTCTCAACGATCCGTTTATTCTTAGATATGTAAAATATGTATCGCGTGCAGCTGTAGGTGATTTTGGACGTTCTTATACTACTAATGTTCCTGTTATTCAAGAGATTATGTCTCGTTTCCCTAATACCTTGGTGTTGACTATTAGTGCTGTGATCTTAGCAATATTAATAGGGATCCCCGTAGGTGTTTTCACAGCAGTTCGCCAATATTCTTTATGGGATAGTGGGATTATGCTCCTTACTTTATTAGGGGTTTCCATGCCTGTGTTCTGGTTAGGCTTAATGTTGATTTTACAATTTGCACTAAATTGGAATTGGCTACCAGCCGTAGGGCAACCTTCATGGTCTATCAATGGGCTAAGAGCTCTCGTACTACCAACGCTTAGTTTGGGGATAAGTACAGCTGCTATTATCACAAGAATGACAAGATCATCTATGTTAGATGTTATTCGTCAAGATTATATCAGAACAGCTAGAGCAAAAGGTGTTAATGAATTTTATGTAATTACAAGACATGCCTTAAAGAATGCACTTATTCCTGTTATAACAGTGATAGGTATTCAATTTGGTGGTTTATTAGGTGGAGCAATTCTAACAGAAAGTGTTTTCTCATGGCCTGGGGTCGGGAGACTTTTAGTGGAAGCTATCCGTCAGAAAGACACTCCTAGAGTTATGGGGATTGTTATCTTTCTAGCCGTTGCCTTTAGTTTAGTGAATTTGATCGTGGATATTGTTTATGCATATGTTGATCCTCGAATTAGATCAAGGTACAAATAGGGAGTAAATTATGAATCAATTAAAACAATCAAAAGACTTATTTTATTACCTTGTAGATCATAAACACAGTAGAAGTGGTTTTATTGCTTTTTCAGTCTTTTTTATCGTTATCAATTTAATTAGTATTATAAAAGGTTATCCTACTAGTGCATTTATACCAAATGAAGCAGGAGACTTTGATCAAGTAGCAAGAACAGTGCATTTTATCGCTTTAACAACACGATTTTTATTCGGTATCTTAGTATCATTAATGCTTTTTTCTCATATGTTTGGCTCTCAGTTGGCCAGTATCGTAAAGAGATTACGTAAAAATCCTATGGCGATTATAGGTATGTTTATCATTTTAGGATTAACACTACTTGCTGTTTTTGCAGATTTTATCGCTAACTATGAATTAGTAGTTATTAAACAAAATCTATCCAATACTTTCTCTGAACCAGGAAAAAGCTCAATATTAGGTACGGATGAGTTTGGTAGAGATATTTTTGCTCGTATCGTTCATGGTACAAGAATCTCTCTCACTATTGGTTTTATAGCTGTCTCAGCATCTATTATGATAGGTGGCTTTTTAGGAGCTCTTGCTGGATATTTTGGTGGTTGGTTAGATAATGTTATTATGCGTATTATGGATGTGTTTTTAGCTATTCCTTCTATCTTATTATCTATTGCAATTGTGTCTGCTTTAGGACCAAGTTTAATCAATCTTGTAATTGCGATATCTATTTCTAATGTGCCTGTTTATGCAAGAATCGTGAGAGCATCTGTACTGTCTATTGCAGGACAAGAGTTTGTGGAAGCAGCTCATGCAATTGGGGCGAACCATATTTATATTATTATTAAACATATTATTCCCAATGTAATGTCTCCTATTATTGTTCAAGGTACCCTTGGGGTGGCTGGAGCTATTTTAAGTATTGCAGGTTTAAGCTTTATTGGACTAGGAGTACAACCTCCAACTCCAGAATGGGGTTCTATGCTTGCTGGAGGACGTAGCTTTATAAGAAGAGCAGCTTGGGTAACAACTTATCCAGGAATCGCAATTATGATTACGATCCTTTCATTAAATTTACTAGGTGATGGACTACGTGATGCGCTTGATCCAAGATTGAAGTAGGAATTTGTCATGAATAAAAAAGAAATAGTATTAGAAATAAAAGATTTAGTTGTTGAATATACCTCCGAAAGTGGTACTGTTCACGCAGTTAACGGATTTGATATGGTTCTTCATGCGGGAGATACTTTTGGTCTTGTAGGAGAAACTGGTGCTGGTAAAACCACAACAGCTCTCAGTATTATGAGATTGATTGCAGAACCTCAAGGGCGTATTATTTCAGGAAGCGTCAAATTTATGGGAGAAGAACTTCTCACCAAAACTGAAGCTGAAATGAGACAAATACGTGGTGGAAAAATCTCAATGATTTTCCAGGATCCTATGACATCACTTAATCCTGTGATGACTATTGGAGAACAAATTTTAGAAGTTATAGAAATTCATCAATCTGAATTATCAAAAATTGATGCTTTAATCAGAGCCGAAGAAATGTTAGAATTAGTGGGTATTCCAAAACAACGTTTTAATGAATATCCTCACCAATTTTCTGGTGGTATGAAACAGCGTGTAGTGATCGCTATTGCTTTGGCGTGTAACCCCAAATTAATCATAGCTGATGAACCTACAACTGCTTTAGACGTAACAATTCAAGCACAAGTATTAGAATTAATGCAAGAACTTCAAAAAGAATTTAAAACAGCAATGATGTTGATCACGCATGATCTTGGTGTTGTAGCACAAGTTTGTGATCATGTTGCTATTATGTATGCTGGTAAAGTAGTTGAGAATGGTACCGTAGAAGAAGTGTTTAGAACAACAAAACATCCTTATACAGTAGGATTGTTTGGATCTATTCCAAATTTAACACACAATGTAGAAAGACTAAATCCTATTAAAGGATTGACTCCTGATCCTACAAATTTACCTGCTGGTTGTACTTTTCATCCACGTTGTCCTTTTGCTAAAGATATATGTGCAACAACAATTCCAAAAAACACTGTTCTTAAAGGCGAGAATATCGTTGAATGTTTGATCTATGAAGGACTTATAGAAGGGGTAACTCATGTCTAAAAATTTAATAGAAGTTAAAAATCTTATAAAACATTTTCCTACCCCTAAAGGTGTTGTACATGCTGTAGATGATATTTCTTTTAGTATCCCTGAAGGAAAAACATTAGGTGTAGTGGGAGAATCAGGATGTGGTAAATCCACAACTGGTCGTTTATTACTTCGTTTGATAGAGCCAGATGCTGGACAAATATTATTTGAGGGAAGAGATTTACTTTCTTATTCTTATGAAGAAATGCGTGATGCTCGTCGTCATATGCAATTAATTTTTCAGGATCCTTATGCTTCCTTAAATCCTCGTATGACTATTGGTGAAACAATAGGAGAGCCTTTGTTAGTTCATAAATTAGCTAAAAAAGGAGCTTCTTTAACAGAACAAGTATACAAAATAATGGATACTGTTGGATTGGCTCGTAATTTGATTAACTCTTATCCTCATGAATTAGATGGCGGACGTCGTCAGCGTGTGGGTATTGGTAGAGCTTTAGTTTTACAACCTAAATTCATGATCTGTGATGAACCAGTTTCTTCACTTGATGTGTCAATTCAGGCTCAAGTATTAAATCTTATGCAAGATCTACAAAAAGAATTTGACCTTACTTACTTATTTATTACTCATGATTTATCAATCGTAAAACATTTTGCTGATGAAATTATGGTTATGTATCTTGGAAAAGTGGTAGAACATGCATCTTCAGATGCTTTATTTTCAAATCCTCAACATCCTTATACACAGGCCTTATTATCTGCGATAGCAATACCATCTTTAGATCAAAAACACAATAGAATTAAACTCAGAGGTGAAATTACTTCTCCTATTGATCCTGAACCATATTGTCGTTTTGCACCTCGTTGTATGTATGCTCAAGAAAATTGTTTCAAAGATTATCCTGAGTTACAAAATACTGACAATCATACTTGTGCTTGTTTCTATAAAGATAAACTTATGGAATCAACAATAAATAAGTAATAATCATACTAATAATTATTATAAAAAAACTCCTGAATATTCAGGAGTTTTTTTGTTGTTATTTATAGTGTATTCTCTATAATTCATCGAGAATGAATTGACGTTCTTTATAATCAAACGATTCACTATCACCCTTTTCTAGTATTTGATCTTGTCGTCGTAACACAGCTTCTAAGATAGAAATATCTGTGAACTTTATCGTTGCTGGATACTCCAAAGTAGCTCTTTTGATATTTTCTGTATCATACCAAGTTACTTTTTTAGTATTTCTACTTTGAGGAACTCCATATTTATCGAGCATTTTTTCGGATAAGCTATAAAAAGAAAAATAGTCGGGATTGAGAAAAACAGTAATTTGATAACTGAGTGTTTCATTAAAATCAACATAGACTTTTTGAACAAGGTTGTTGTTGCTATTCTTTGATTTTAATACCAAAGTATAGGGAGTAGGTAGAATCAATTGTTTTAATAAGACATCTTCAGCGACGATGATATATTCAGAATCTTCTATAGATGTTATTATTTCTTCTTGTGTTGATCCAAAGCCAATACCTAAAAATGAAAAGTCTTGTGTATAAGCCATGCTTGAAAGGAATAGTAATAATAATATCTGCAATTTCATTTTTTAATCGTTTCCAATAAGATAATCTAAAAACTTCTTCCAACCTGGTGCATTTTGCTGGTCAGATGGGGCTATGTTTAATAGTTTTCTAGTAATTTGTTCTATACTTTGTGCAGGTGCAGAGGTGGGTTGTAATACACAAAAAGGAATTTGTTTTCTTACGGCAGTGGGGATCAGTGGAGAGTCAGGAATATAGCCTAATGGCTCTAAGTTAACATTCAAAAATTGTTTGGAAATAGAGATCAATTTTCCAGCTACTTTTTCGGCTTCACTTTGAGAATGGGCTCTATTAACTACTAATTTTAGGGAAGATGGTTGCATACTATGATCTAAAGAAATAGATTTTATAATACCATAAGCATCAGTAATAGAAGTAGGTTCAGGAGTGGTAATAACAATAGTTTCATGAGCTATGGTAGCAAAATGAGTAACATTGGACGATACGCCAGCACCAGTATCAATAATAAGGAAGTCAGCATAACTTAATTCTAAAATACTAGTAATAATACCCAAGCGTTCATCTAGAGATAAATTAGCAAGTTGACTCAATCCAGAAGCACCAGCAATGAGATCAATGCCATAATTAGTAGGAATAATAATTTCGTGTAATTTTTTTTGACCTTTTAAGACATGGTATAAGTTTGATTTAGGAATAAGTCCTATAAGAATATTAATATTTGCAAGCCCTAAATCAGCGTCCATAAGGACAACTCTTTTTGGTTGAGAATGATTACTTTTATCTTTAAGATTAGCTAAAGTGATCGCCAGATTAAGGGCGAAATTACTTTTACCAACACCACCTTTTCCAGAGGTTATGGTAATTATTCTTGTACGAGATTGACTGTTTTCAACCATACGTCTCAAGCCTTCAGCTTGATTTGGGCCCAATAACACAGACATGGCGACTCCTTATTTTAACGATTCTTTAATGAGCCTATAAGTATCGGCTATCTCAAAATCTTGAGGGATTTCTTGTCCATCTGTAATAAATGAAAATGGTTTTTTATATTTATACGCTAAAGAAATGATAGAACCTAAGGTTTTAGTCTCATCTAATTTAGTCACTAAAATATGATTGTAATTAAGAATACTATAAGCATCACAAATATAATCTAAATCAGTCACTTTAGTGGTAGCACTCACAACTAAATGAGTATCTACGGGATTCCCTATCATAGAGATCCAATGTGTCAACTCTTGAATAGCTATTGTTTCTTTAGGGCCTTTTCCTGCGGTATCAATAAAGGTAAAATCAGAACTTTTTTCACTCATTAAGTTGAAGAATTCTTCTTGTTTATTGATTGCATAAAATTGAGTATTCATATATCCTGCAAGTTTTTCTAATTGAGTTTCCCCACCAACTTTATATCTATCAATAGAAATAAAGCGAAACGATTTTTTTCTCATTAGAGAAAGATGAGCTGCTAACTTTACGATAGTGCTTGTTTTACCAACGCCTGTTGGTCCAACAAAAATAATGTCACTTCCATAGTTGTATTGATCCAAACTAATATTAGTCATAGGAATCTTAGCCTGTAAAAACTTTTCTACAGCTGTTAAAATATTTTTTTTATCTGCTAAGATTTCGGGAGAACTTTCTAAATGCTTTATGATATCTTCGGTAATTTTTTGTGAAAATTCTCTTTCCCCTAAATATTTTTCTATCCAACGAAGATGTTGTTGGTAAATTTCGTATTCATTAGGTAGTTCTCTACTTTCTTGTAAGAGATCAACCAATTGCGTGTGGTTGATGTTTTTTTGTTGAGAAGTTAGGATGTTTTTTAATTCTTTGAACTCACTTCTCATCGTTGCTAATTCTTTTTTAAGTTCTGTTTCTTTGATGGCTGGAGTTTTAGTTTTTGGGGAAGGAGCAGGAAATTCTTTTTTTGGTAAATTTTGCTCTAAACGAGATAATTGTTCTGTAACTTTGGAGGCACTTTTTATAGCAAATAAAGTATCTATACTCTGAGTAGATACAGGAACAACAGCTGGAGTAGGGACTTTCTTTTTGATGATATTTTTTTCTATGGAAGAAAATATATTATTTAAATCTGGATTTGAAGTTTTTGGAGGTTCGGGTTTTGGAAAAGGTTTAATTTTTCTTTCTTCGATAAAAGTAGTGTATTCAGGAATACCCACGACTATTTTGTAAATAGTTTGTTGTTTTAGCCCCATAAAAGAGGAAACAGTTTCTTCAGTATCTTTGATTAATCGAGCTTCATTTAAGGCAGGGTCAATTTTTTTTTCAGAATTTAGTAAAGCGTAAGCTTCTTGTTTGTTTTTGCCCGTAAAAGTTCGATAACGCATAACTGAGCCCCTATATTTTTCTTTATATATTATAATGTATTAACTGTTTTTTAGCAATTTTTTGCAAGCTATTTATTGCGAATTATTTAATTAGCAGTAGGAGAACTTATCATCCCTAATTGTTCCACACTAAAGTTTTGTGGGACTTCGGAATAGGCTACAACACTAGTGTTTGGGAAGGAATGAGATAATATTTCTCTGACTAATCTTCTAATTCGCTTTGAACATAAAATCACAGGGTGAATGCCTTCTGTAAGTTTTAGCTCTATAGCTTGTCCTACTATATTGACAAATTGTGTCATACTAGCATTGTCAAGTGTTGAAATATAACCTTGTGGGGTATCTTCTATAGAATTCATAAGGATTTGCTCCCATTGAGGATCTATAAGAAGGGTTTTAATAGAGTTATTAGTGCTGATAGCAGGGTCTGATAATATTTGTTTACCGAGAGCCTCACGAATTTGTTCTGTAACCGCATCTAAATGTGGTAGAGTTGCTCTATAATCTGAAATAACTTCTAAAATAGGTACCATATTACGTATTTTAACACGCTCTTTTAACAATGTTTGTAAGATCTTATGTATTTCACCAACATTGGATTGTTTGAGCGTATCGTCAACAAGAGTAGGGAATTCTTTATGTAAGGCATCCATCATATGTTGAACATCTTGTCTCGTGAGTAGATCAAAAGAATTTCTTCTGATTAACTCTGTGAGATGTGTAGCGATAACAGAAGGGGGATCAAAGACATCAAAGCCACTAATTTCGGCTTTAGCTCTATCTTCTAAGGGAACCCATTTGGCAGGAAGGTTGAAGGCAGGCTCCATACTTTCTATTCCTTCAATGAGATTGAGATCTTTTTGAGGGTTCATGGCAAGAAGTTTATTGACAAAAACTTGTCCTCGCCCAATTTCCATTCCACGAATTTTAATGATATATTCTTGAGAATCAGCACTTACATTATCTGTAATACGGATAGGAGGCACTAAAATACCCAGATCCAGACCTATATGTCTACGCATGAGTTTGATACGCTCTAAGAGATCTCCACCTTGAGTTTTGTCTACTAGGGGGATAAGACTGTATCCAATCTCCATACTCATAGGGTCAACATGTAATATGTCTTGTATAGTGGGCTGACTATCAGCTTGAGCATCTTCTTGTTGTTGTGTTTTGACTTTGGTGTTTTCTTCTTCTATTGTAGCTTGACTCATGAGATAAGCAGATAAGATCATAACACCACCCAAAAAGACACACATTAAAAAAGGAAATCCAGGTAAGAATCCCATAAAAATAATAGCGCCACCTGTCATATATAGAGTCTTAGGAAGCATGACAATTTGGGAGGCGACATCAGAGGCGAATTTTTCGTTAGAGGAATTTCTGGTAACGATAATACCTGTAGCTACAGAAATAAGTAGGGCAGGAATTTGGGAGACGAGACCATCACCAATAGTTAGTTTAATATAAAGATTTGCCGCAGCACCAATATCCATACCATCCATCATACCAATAGTGATACCACCGATGACATCGACAATTAAGACGACGGCAGCCATCTGAACATTACCTGAGACGAATTTGGACGCACCATCCATTGATCCGTAAAATCCAGTTTCCATAGTTAAGTCACTACGGCGTTTTCTAGCTTCTTCTTCGGTGATAGCTCCTGAATTAAGATCTTCATTGATAGCAAGCTGTTTACCTGGCATCGCATCAAGAGCGAATCTTGCAGCAACTTCGGACACACGAGTCGCACCTTTTGTGATGACTAAGAATTGAATAGCTAATAAGATGATAAAGATAATCAAACCAACAACAAGATTTCCAGCAACAACAAAATCACCAAAAGCAGTGATAATATTCCCAGCATCACCAGTGGTAAGAATTAATCTTGTAGATGAAATATTAAGAGCTAGTCCAAAAACAGTAGTAAAAAGAATGAGCGTTGGAAAAGAGGAGAAGTCAGATGGTTTTTTTACGTATAAGGTAGATAAAATAATCAGAAAGGATACGGATAAATTAATCAGAAGGAAAAAGTCTAATAGTAAGGGAGGAACAGGGATGATAAGCATCAATACCCCACCAATAGCTGCAAAAGCTATAAAAAGGTCAGAGTTCTGTGATATTTTATCAAGAGCTTGTAAACTTCTTTGCAATCCCACATTTGGTTCAGCCATATCTCCCCCTATAATATTTATGTTATATTATAAGGTATATAGTGATATTTGTAAAATTTTAGCATTGATTATTTTATGATACAATTATCCACAATATGCTTGTATAATAAAGATATGTGTGGGATTTAAAGATTGTTCGTAAGCCTTTTAAAGGGATATTGAGTTATAGAGATAGATATTGTTTGCTTAACATACTTTGTTTTCGTAAATTAATAAATATTTATAAGCTTTTTAAGGGATAATTCCTTATTGGGTAGGAATAGGGATAGATCGGGATCTTGGAATGTTCTTAGAATATACTAAGGATAGTACATCTGCTACGGTTTTGTAAAATTCATAAGGAATCTCATCACCAATATTAGCATCTGCATATAAGCCCCTAGCAAGAGGTTTATTTTCGTAGATAGGGATATTATTTTCTGCAGCAATCTCTCTGATTTTTAAGGCAACTCTATCAGTTCCTTTTGCCACAACCATAGGAGCATTCATAAAAGCTCTATCATATTTAATCGCCACCGCATAGTGTGTCGGGTTTGTGATAACGACATCAGCTGTGGGTACAGCTTGCATCATGCGTCTATTACCCATTTGATGACCTAGTTGACGGATCTTTTGTTTAATCTCAGGATTTCCTTCTTGTTCTTTGAATTCTTCTTTTACTTCTTGTTTGGTCATTTTTAAGGACTCAATATATTCTTTGTATTGAAAAACATAGTCAGAAATGGCAAGCAATAATAGAATTGCCCCAGTAATGAAGACGAATTTAACAATAATACCAGCAATAGATCCTATCGCAGCGTTACTGTCCATGTGAATATAAGTAATGATAGTTCCCAGTTCATTCATGGTAAAAATAAAAGCAATTCCAAAAACGATAGTGACTTTTGCCAGAGATTTACCAAGATTGAAGAAAGATTGTTTTGACCAGAACATTTTTTTTAGATTTGATAAGGCATTGCCAAAGATCTTTGAAAAATTAGGAGTTAATTTTTTGGTTGAAAATAAAAACTTAGTTTGAGCTAAGGAAGCTACTAGAGTAGAAAGTACAGCAGTAAAAAAGATAGGCCATAACAAAGTCATCAATATACCTATGGTGTTAAAACTCATTCCTTGTATATCATTTTTGGTGAAGTGTATGGTGTCAATTCCTTCCATGTAAAAAATGATTAGTTTGGACATATTAGTATAAAAATGTCTCCAAAATACAGTAATACATAAAAAAATGGATAAAAAAGAAATAATACCAATCAATTCTTGTGATTGGGGAACATCTCCATCTTCTCTTGATTTCCGCTTTTTGGCTTCGGATGGCTCTTCTGTACGTCCTTCATCTTCAGGACTAGCAAAACGTTGTAGATCTAAACTTAGTAGTATTGGATCGCTAAGAAGAGCAGTAAGATTTATAGAAAAAAGAGATTCTTGAGGAGTGATTAACATTTAAGCTCCTTCTTTTGAAAGCCGTATTAATCGCATAATAGAGTCGTGGAGTTCTTGAAATAGGACTGTGCCTAAGTCTAAAACACCAGGTATAATAAGCCATAAGACTACAAAACCTATAAATATTTTGATATTCCAACCCATAACCATAACATTAAATTGAGGGGCTACACGACCAATAAGACCCATAGCAATATCAAGTAATAATGTAACCCCAATAATAGGCAAAGAAATACGAAAAGCTAAGGCTAGAATAACAGAGGCAGTTGTCTTCATCGATATAAATAAAGCCTCTACGGAAGAAGCTTGTATAATGGGGATCTCTTGAAAAGATCTTATGACAATTTCTATAAAGACAAAATGAGATTCCGTACGGATAAATAATAGCAGGATCATGAAAGATAAAAAATTACCAAGTGTGGGTATATTATCTTGGGTAAGAGGGTTAATACTTTCACTAAAACTTAATCCCATTGTATTTGAAAAGATACTACTGGATAACTGTACAGCAGATACTGTTGCTTGAACAATAAATCCAATGGCTAGTCCCACTATTAAACTGCTTAATAAATGAATAATGTATTCGGCAATATTTGGTACAGGAGCTAATAAATTAAGACCTACTACAAGAGGGGTGCTTAATAATGCTATAAAAAAACTCAATCCAGCTCTTGCCATGGCTGGAATACCAGTAGAAAAAACAGGAAGCACTAATAATAAACCAAAGACACGTGCAAAAACATTAAGAAAAGTTTGGAAGTGTTGCTGAAAATAATCAAATAACATCTTATATCCTATAGTTGAGCAGTAGCGATTAAGGCAAACATAGCATTAGTAAAATTTAGCATTCTGGTAATATAAAAAGGAGCACTGACTGATAACAAAACGGTAACAATGATAAATTTAGGTACGAAAGTAAGCGTTTGTTCTTGAAGGGATGTAGTAGCTTGGAAAATAGAAATAATCAGTCCTAATATCATTGTAATACCTAATATAGGAACACTTAAAAATAAGACTTCTATCATCGCTAAGTTGATAATATTTAGAATAAGACCTTGGGACATACTTTACCTCGTAGTTGTAATTTATCTCATGAAACTTTGGACAAGATTGTCTATTAATAAATCCCAACCATCTGCTAATACAAATAATAATATTTTGATAGGAAAGGAAATAGTAACCGGAGGTACCATCATCATCCCCATGGACATCAGTGTCCCAGCAACGACAATCTCTATAATAGTAAAGGGGATCATAATCAGAACGCCCATATAAAAAGCTATAGATATCTCGTTAAGTACAAAAGCTGGTATCAAAATATAAGTAGGTACATCATCTTGATTTCTTGGTCTTTCTATACCAGATAGTTGGATAAAACGGTAAATATAACGTTCTGATGTTTCTCTAAACATAAATTCTCTAATAGGAGCGACACCTTTGGCATAGCCTTCATCTAGGGTGATAGTACCCTCAAAGTAGGGTTGTAAGCCTTCATTGTAGGATCTTTGAAGAGTAGGGAACATAATGAATAGGGTTAAAAATAAAGATAATCCTGCAATAGTTTGGGTAGGGGGGAGATTTTGTGTACCAATACCTCTTCCCACAAAAGAAAGAACGATGTAGATTCTTATAAAGGAAGTCATTAATATTAATAATGACGGAGCGAGCGAAATAATAGTGAGTAAAAATATGACTTGTAAGGCAAGAGAAACTTCTTGAGGAGTTTGAGCTTGAGCAATATTAAAATTTACGGTAGGGATAGAAAGTTGCTGAGCATAAAAAGAAATAGGCACGAATAAAAATAGCCCCAAGCTTAACCATAAAAAGTTTTTTCTATTCATAAATAGTCCTCATAAAATTAATATATACTCTATATAATAATTGATTATGCTATTAATCTCAAATTTATGCAGTCTTGATTTTTATATAAGATAAAGACTTTTTATACCTTGTTCTAAATTATAAAGTGTGTTATAATAAATTATAGTAAAATAATTTAAAGGTTGTTAGTTATGATTTCTATACGTGATGTAGCAAAAAAAGCAGGGGTTTCAATATCATCAGTTTCCTTAGCGTATCATAAACCTCATCAGTTATCAGATAAAACGAGAAATAAAATTCTCGCTGTTGCTGAGACTTTAGGATATCACCCGAATCCAAATAAACTCCCTGTAAAATTAGACACCATAGCGATAATTGTTCCTTTATCAGGAATAAAAAAAACACAAGTACCTCTAGTTGCAAAACTAATAGAGATGTTCTATACGGGCGGATATAGGACTACTATAGTAGATTATACTTCTGTGAAGGATTTAGATCATAAGATCAAATCTTTAGAATCAGATAAGCATAGTAAAGGAATAGTGATTATTTATGATGAAAAAGAAGAAATCACACTAAAAAAACACAGTCTTCCTGTTATTATTGTTAGCCCTCATACTTTTACTGCTCAGTGTATCAATATAGGCTGTGATTGGATTATTGAATTATTTAATGATATCACGGCTTATTTCGATCAAGGTAAAATGAAGGGTGCTGTGTTAGTCGAAAAAAGATATTTGGAACTTGATTATCTAACAAAATTAAAAGATCAAATGCGAATTCTATATCAATTAAAATCAGGAAAAGAGTATCCCGTAGAATTAATTTGTTTTCTTAATGGAGATCAAAGTGATATTGGTAAAATACAAGAATTTCAACAAGCTCAAAACCCAGATTTTTGGGTGATTGTGGGACCTTATTCTGCAACTATCGCTCAAAATATCCCTAATATTAAGTTAGAGGGTTTTGTATTTTTAGAAGAAGATGAGCTTTGCCATATTAAGGAAGAACATAATTTACAAATAAAACAAAGACCAATAACAGCCATTGCAACGACAACGATAGAAACTATTTTTGAGCTTATTGCGAATAAAAAATCCATATTTAAAGATAGAATTTTAGTTAAATAAAATATAATTAATTAAAACAATCACACTAAGGAGTGTTTATATGAATAAATTCAGCTTATTGTTATCAATATTATTGATGACTGGTACTATGTTTAGCCAAGAAGTGATTGAAGAAAAACTTTCCATTTCTGTAGAGATGGCAGTAAAAAAATTGGAGACGACTCTAGCTACAAAAGGTCTAACAGTCTTTGCTAAAATTGATCATCAAAAAGGTGCTAAAAAGGTAAAATTAGAAATGAAGCCTGCTGTAGTTCTTATTTTTGGTAATCCAGCTGTTGGAACAGCTTTGATGAATGAAAATATGGCTTGGAGCTATGAATTACCATTAAAGATTGCTATCTATGAAGATGCCTCAGGACAAGTATGGGCTCGTGCTCGTATGTTGACAAAAGATGTCAAAACAACTAAAGAAGCTCCAAAAATGGGTGCTATGAATAATCTTCTTAAACAGTTAGTACAAATTAAATAAATCTATAAAATTTTCTAATCATACTAAAAGGAGTTATATTATGTCTATACATTATCAAAACCCGAATTCCAGTAAGAGAGGCTTTTCTAATTCTGTTTGTGTTGATGGGATCATTTACACGCACGGTCAAGTTGGAGTAAGTTCACGAGAATCAGCAGAGAATTTTGTAGAACAAGCTAATAAAGCTGTAGATTTATTACTAGCAGAACTACAAGAGTATGGAGCAGGCTTTAAAGATATCTTTAAAGTGAATGTATATCTCACTAATAAAGCTAACCTTCTTGAAGAATACCTACCTTGGTATCAAGAGCGTTTTGAATCAAATCCTAATCCTATTCGTACAACAACTATTGTTGAGGCTTTGTCTCCTAATTCACATGCTTGTATAAAAATAGAATTTGTAGCAAAAAAACCTGAATAAAAATTAGAATATCAAAAAACACCCTATGTTTAGTAGGGTGTTTTTTTTGATTATAAGTTTATTATTAATGAATTAATAAGGAGCATCTTGTTGTAATTTTTCTAACTCATTATTTTTTAATGATAAAAGATCAAATAATTCATTAATTTGTACTTTGAGGGTATTTAATTCTTTACCCAAACTTGCTAACGCTTCGCCATCATTTTTGCCTGATGCGGTTACAAGCTCATTTTGAACATCTTGGGTTCTGTCTTCTGCATTTTGTATCTGTTCTTCTATATAACTGATTTCAGTTTTAAGAGGCTTTAAAGAATTTTGGAATGCTTGTTTCTTTTTTTGAAGTTCTTTTTTTTCTTCTTTAGAAAGTTTACCATCAGTTTTTTCTTTTTTAGGTTTTTTTATAACTTCTTCGCTTTCGAATCCTTTATCTTCTAAAAATTCTTGATAAGAACCTTGGAATACATAAGGAAGATCACCATCAAAAACAATCAATTTAGTAGCTAAGGCATGGAGTATCATCTCATTATGCGTAACAAATACCATACCACCCTTAAATTCCTCTAAAGCTTCTGTTAGAGAGTCGACACTTTGCATGTCCAAATGGTTAGAAGGTTCATCTAAAAAGAGACATTGAGCAGGGGCTGCGATTAGTTTGGCTAGTAGGACACGAGCCTTTTCACCACCAGAAAGCACATTACATTTTTTTAAGGCTAAGTCACCTTCGAATAGCATAGATCCAGCAATACTACGAGCATAACCTCTATTACCACCAGGTAATACACTGGCGATCTCTTCTTCAATAGTGAGCATAGCGTTTAGCTCTTGTTCTGCTACCTGACCATAATAACCAGGAAGTAACTGAGGATGAGATCTAACATTACCTGAAGTAGGGGTCAATTGACCACATAATAACCGTAATAAAGTTGATTTACCTTTACCATTTTTACCAACAATGGCGATTTTGTCGCCTTTAGAAATATCAAAATCTAAACCTTTAATAAGAAGATTTTTAGGATCATAGCCAAAGCATAAATTATCAACAGTAATCATTACTTTAGTATCAAATTTTTTGAAATTAAATTTAAAATCTAAATCAACAATAGCTTCTAGTTTATCTTTGTAGCCTTTTTTTTCTTGATTTTTGATACGAGATTGTACCATTTTAGCAAGACTAGCTTTAGCACGGAATTTGCTGACAAACAGGTCTACTTTTTCCTTTTCTTTAGCTTCATTTAGTCTTGTTTTTTCGTGGACTTCTTCCTCTGTAGAAATTTGATCATATAGTTTTACAGAAGTTCCAGGAATTTTACGTACTTGTTTACGATGAATTGCCATAATATGATTGATAATAGTGTCCATAAACATTCTATCATGCGTAATCAAAATAAGTTCTTTACGCCAATCTTTTAGGAAGTTAGCAAGCCAATGTATCGTGATAATGTCCAAATGGTTCGTAGGTTCATCTAATAAAAGCATATCAGCATTACTGATCAAAACTTTAGCAAGATTAATTCTATTCATCCAACCACCAGATAAGGTGTTAGGGTCTTGGGTTATCGTCTCAGCATCGAAATCTAATCCGAATAAGATTTTTTCGGCAAACCATTCTTCTCTTGGTTCGTCTTTAGGGATAGCCGATAAAACTTCTTCCAAAACATTAGGGTGTTCAAAATGCATTTCTTGTTTTAGGTAAGCGATTTTGTAGCCTTTTGGAAATTGAATAGTCCCAGAATCAGGACTTTCCATTCCTGCAAACATACGAAATAAAGTAGTTTTACCATGTCCATTTCTTCCTACTAATCCGAGTTTTTCACCCTCATGGATAGTAAAAGAAACATCTGTTAGAAGTTGTTGATGGGCATAACCTTTGTTAAGGTTTGATATTTGAATCATTCTTTGTCCTTATATTGTGTCGTATATTATTTAAAAAACGACATTCTCTTTACTGTTATATTATATATATATTTTTGTAATAAAATCAATCTTATTTATCATTAAGTATGAATAAAAGTTCTGGGGATAAAATATTTGAAATATATTTTTGATTGAGAA
>CAMRBT010000012.1 GCA_947040475.1 uncultured Brevinema sp. | reverse complement strand
GAGCTGTCATTATCTTCATCTTTTAAGAGTGTTTTTTGACGTTGAAATCCATTCTTCCAAGATTGATCTTTTCCTTGAATGGCTAAAGGTATGATTCCAGGAGCTTTTCCTAAGGTGATTCTGATAGAGTCTTGGACATAGTTGGATAGAGCGAAAAATTCAATGCTCTCATGATCTAATTCTTGAGTCATTATTTTGAGACAACGCTTGATAAAAATAATGAGAGGGTTATTGGATAGCTTATCATCTTTCCCAAATCCAAAAGGGATATTGGCTTTTCGAAGTGCAGAGGTGAGTAGAGGAGCGTAAGTATCCTGCTGATCCGTGATGATAAGAATATCTTCTAGTTTTTGATTATCAATGAGGCAAAGTTTTTTGATTTGATTGGTGACATATTCTATTTCTTTGTTTTTACCGAAAGCTTGGATCTCATAGATATCTAAAGAATTTTTTGGTATTTGGGTATGTTCTAAAAAAGAATTTGCTAATAGGCTACTATCTAATTTTTCGTCTAAGGTTATACACTCAGCATGAGGGAAGGTATCTTTAAAATGAAGAATAGTTTGTTGACAAATGTGGTGCTTAATATCTGTTAAACTAATAGCAATATGTTTTTTATGATTTTCTACAAATTGTGAAATATGCTCAATAAGTTTGAATTGAGTAGCAGTATAATCTACAAATCCATCGATAAAAATATAATCTGCAAAAAATTCTGGAGAAATATTTGGAAGATTTTGACAAATAAGATCTATCTCAAATTTGTTATCACCCATATTTTTTTCTGTTAAAATTTGTTGATATTGGGATAAAATTAATTGTATATCATGGATTTTATCAGCTAATTCTGGAGATGATTTTAATGTTTCTATGTCTTTATCTCTTAGAGAATGAATTAATCGATAGATCATTTTAATCATTTCAGGTCTTTGTTGGATATTTTTGAATATTTGAAATTTATCTATATTTTGAGTAATAATAGACGAAATAATAAGAAATTTTTCAAAATTGCTGATTGTTTGAGGTCTTTCTATAGGGATAGGAAAAAGTTGTTCTAGGAGTTTTTTTTGAAATTCTGTTAAGGTAACAATAGGAGCACCAATAAGACCTGACTCTTGTTTTAACAATTCTAAAAATAATTGATCTTTGTGTCTACGGGAAGGAACAATAATTAAGAATTTTTTATTTGCTTTGATGAGATCTATTGTTTGCTGAATAATATGGGTGGTCTTTCCAGATCCAAAATTTCCAAGGATAAATTGCATAGCTAGAGTCCTTATTATTTAACAGAAATAGTAAATGTTTTTGTGATTGTGTCGTAGGTCGTTTTTTTACTTGGTTCTATACGAATTTTACGTAATTCTGTACGGAAGATCCCATCTATGCGTGGATCTCCAGAAGCTCGTAATAACTCTACTCCAGAAACCCAGCCTTGAGGGCTGAAAGTGATTTTGGCAGTTATAGAAAATCCATAACCACGAGATTTATATTGTTGCGGAATTTTAGCAGTAAGATTGGGGAAAGATAAAGTTTTTCTAGGAGTTCCAGACCAATTAGCATCAGCTAAAGCATCTACAGTTGATTTCTTTTGAGTTTTTTTATTTAATACATCATCTAATTTATCACTCATCTCTTGTGTCTTATCTACGACTGGAACTTTAGGAGCTACAGGTGTAACTTGCTGAACAGGAGTGACAACTTTAGGAGTGACAGGTTTTGGCTGTTGAACAGGTGGGGTAACGACTTTAGGGGCAATAGGTTTTGGCTGTTGAACAGGTGGTGTAACGACTTTAGGGGCGACAGGTTTTGCTTGTTGAACGGGAGGGGTAACAACTTTAGGAGCGACAGGTCTAGGCTGTGGTGGTGTTGTAACGACTTTAGGGGTAATAGCTTTTGGCTGTTGAACAGGAACAGGTGGTATTTGAACAACTTTAGGAGCTACAGGTTTTGGCGTTTGAATGGGAGCGGGTGTAACAACTTTAGGAGTTGCAGGTTTTGGCGTTTGAATAGGAGTAGGAGTAGCAGGGTTTGCTCTCATTCCACCAATTTGAATGGAAATTTGAGTTCGTTTTTCTTCGATGAATTTTGGAGAAATAACAGTAAAAATACCTAATCCTAGAACATGAGCAGCTAAAGAAAAAAGAAGAAACAATGATAATGGGGATTGTTGTTGTTGAGGTCTAGGTAGTGTCACGATAGCTCCTATTTTTTTAGTATAGTTGCAAGACTAAGTTTGTTGAGACCAGCACTACGAGCTTGATCCATAATCTCGATTAAATTACCGTAAGAAATCCCCTCATCACCTTGTATAACAAGGGTTGTATTAGGATCTTTTTGAGCTAATTCTTGTAATTTTTGAGGAAGGTCTGCTAGGGTTATTTGTTGTTCGTTCCATGTAAGAGAACCGTTTTTGTAAAGAGTAATGGTATTTTGTTGATTTTGAACACTATCAGAAGTTTTTGCTTCTGGTAGATCAACATTAAGAGAGGAAGTTTGGATAAAAGTAGAAGTAATCATAAAAAATGTTAATAATTGGAAAACAATATCGATCATAGGAGTCATGCTTATATCAGCCGATATAGTATGCTTTTTTTTATACTTAGAGAACATCAAAATTCCTTTAATTTTATTTATTATTATATATAATAAGGCAAAATCGAATTTTTATCAAGAAATGGACTAGAGATTGTTTTTGAGAGTGATAGAAATAAGTATTAATCAGTTACTTGGGATTGGATAATTTCATATAATTGTGTAAGACTTTCGTTAGTAGCAAGAAATTCTTGTACTTCTTCAGAGTGAGCAATACCATATTCTATATATTCTGCTTCAGAAATTTTAAGAGTCTTATAGAATTCTTCTCTTTTTTTATTCATATAAGTATTTACTTCGTCATCATCTGTGTTTTTTTTCTGAGAAATAGCATAATAATTAGAACTTTGAGCAAGGGTAAAAAGAATAGAAATTTGCAAGAATTTTTTAGGACTATCAAGAAGAACAGTATCACCCAATTTAAAATCAATTAAATCGGCAATCATCTGATCAATTTCCTGAGAGGATACATTAGGAAGATTATTATCTAAAATTGGCATATCATCTGTAAATGTAGTAATAGATTCTTTGGATGTAGAATTTTCTAAAGTCAAAGGTGCTTTTTTTACACAAAAAGTGATGGATAGTAACATCGTAAAAATAGTAATGTAATACATGTTTAAACTCCTATTGGATAACATTTATAGTATAATCTATTTTTAATTTTAATACTAGTGTTTTTTATTAAATAGTAGAGAAATCTTATAAAAAAATGTATTTTTTGATAAAGTTGACAGTATGACATATATAATATATAATATATATTACGTTTAAATGATAGCACATTTAATTACGATGAGGATACATATGGAATACCCAACAATTTCCCTAGGTCAATATTTGAAGAATGAAAGAGAGCAAAAAGGCTTATCTATTGATGAGGCTGCTTTAGAAACAAATATTGCTAAAAAATATATAGAAGCTTTGGAAAAAGACGAATACGGCTTTTTTCCTGCAGAGATGTATGTAACAGGCTTTTTATCTTCTTATATCGAGATGCTTGAACTGGATAAAGAATTAGTACTATCTATGTATAAGAGAGCTATTAACAAAGAAAAAGAAGCCCCCTTAGAAGTTTTTTATGATTTGCATACTCCTAATAGAGGTGCTAAAAAAAATGGTAGATGGATTGTTTTAAGTATTCCAATATTATTGATAGGTGGCGTGATTTTTATATTAAACTTTAAATCAGGAACCTCTTCTCAGCAAACAAATAACACACAAATTTCTGATTATAGTGCTAGAAAAAATTCAACGATCATAAATGTGTCTTTAGCAGAATTAGAACAAAACAATCAATTTTCTATAGGAACAGAAGATACGATTGTACTTCTTGATGAAGAAATGGAAATTGTAAAAATTGAATTTTTAGGCGTCGTCCAAAGAAATAAACAGATCAAATTTAATATTGGACAAAATCAATACACATATAAAAAAGGCGATGTTTTAAATACGGATGTCAATGGAAATGGGGTTAATGACCTTTCTTTAGAAATTATTTCTGTTACAGAAAAAAATGTAGAATTGGTGGTAATGTTTAAAAAAGAAGTCGCTCAGACAAGTTTTTTTGATACAACACCTTATATAAAATCTATTAGAAATACGGTACCCTTAGCTATTGTAAATAACAAAGATGTCTTTAATACTACTATTACAGCGACAAAGGCTGTGTGGGTAGGATATCAAGCTGATACAACTGAAGAAAAACAAAGACTTTTAAATGCTGGAGAGGCTGTGAGATTCACCTTTATTGATGGGGCTAAAATTTCTCTTGGTAATGCAGGAGCTGTAATAATTACTTTCTCAGAATTCACCAATAATATTCGTGGTGGTATTGAAGGAGAAACTTCTCAATCAATTTTTTACAAAAAAACAAGTGGTTCTGATACTACCTTGTATAGATCTCAGCTCAAGTAATGTCTTGACTAATACTCTAAAGTATAGTACACTAATACTCATGCTATTTTAGTATGAGTATTTTTATTTTAAACAAAAGGGCAATTTATGAAAATTTATTTTGATGCTTTAGGATGTCCCAAAGCTTTAGTCGACGCTGAAAAAATGTGTGCACATTTATTTGATAGTGGGGAACATCATGCTGTTTTTGATCCTGAAGAAGCAGATGCCGTTATCGTGAATACTTGTGGATTTATAGAATCTGCAAAACAAGAATCAATAAATGCTATTCTTGATCATGCTGAATTAAAAAGAAAAAAACCAGATTTAATTCTGGTAGTTTCTGGATGTATGGTTGCTCGTTATCATGAAGAGTTAAAAGCAGAAATACCAGAAATTGACGCCTTTATTGGAGTTAAAGATCCTTCTAAAATTAAAGATATCTTTATTCAACGCAAAAATAAAGCTATGCTTGATCAAGGCGAATATAAAGACACCACTCAGAGCAAAAGATCTCTTTTATTTTCAGGTTTTAAACACGCTTGGATTAAAATAGGAGAAGGTTGTAATAGAGCTTGTGGATTTTGTGCTATCCCACTTATGCGTGGGAAACAACGAAGCCGTGTTGAGCAAGATATTCTCGACGAAGCAAAAATGCTCCTTGATCAGGGAATTAGAGAATTGATCGTAATTACTCAGGATCCTGTTAATTATGGAACAGATCTCAATAATACAAGATCACTTATTCCTCTATTGCAAAAATTAGAGACGATAGGTTTTGACTGGATTCGTGTGCAATACCTTTTTCCAGATCCTATGCTTATAGAATTGGCAGAATTATACAAAAATTCTTCGGTTTTTTGTAATTATATAGATGTGCCTCTACAACATATTTCAGGGGATGTCTTAAAATCAATGAAAAGACCCGGTGATTTTGATTCAATGGCGAAACTATTTGGTGATATGAGAACGGCCAATCCTGATCTTGCTCTAAGAACCTCTTTTATTGCGGGATATCCTGGCGAAAAAGATGCAGATGCTGATCAGATTTCTCAATTCCTTAAAGAAGTTCAAGCGGATAGAGTGGGATTTTTCACCTATTCTCATGAAGAAGAAACTAGTTCCTACACGATGGAAAACCAAGTATCAAAAGCTGTAGCTCAAGATAGAGTCACCCAATGGGCTGCTATTCAACAAGAAATTTCTACAGAAAGACTAAAACGTTTAGTAGGGAAGAATTTGATTTGTATTGGAGAAGGTATTTCCGAAGAAGAAAATGGAGAACGTGTGATGATTATGCGTTCTGAATTTGATGCCCCAGAAATCGATGGAACAGTTCGTGTGAAAGTTCCAAAAAATATTGAAATAGAATTATTAGAAATGGCAGAAGTTAAAATCGTCGATTCTGACGATCATGATTTAGATGCTATTTTTATAAAAGAGAGTTAAAATGCCCCCATTTATATTGAATGTTCCGAATACTATTACTATCATTAGGATATTAATGATCCCCTTTGCCTGTCTACCTTTATTACCCGTATTTGGAGAACATACTTTTAACACCTTGCTAATAGCTAGTTTTTTATTTATTTTCGCTTCTTGTACGGATTTTATAGATGGATATTTTGCCCGTAAGCTAAATCAAATTACAGAATGGGGAGCTTACATGGATCCTCTCGTTGATAAATTTTTGATATGGGGTATCTATCTAGTTTTTATTTTTATACCTGAATTAAAAATTCCTATTTGGACCTTTGTTGTAATTATATTAAGAGATTTTGCAGTAACTCACATAAGAAACTATGCTCTGAAGCATGATGTTTATTTTAAAACGAGTGAGATCGCTAAGCTAAAAACAACGGCACAAATGGTTGTGGGTGGTTTTATACTATTATTTTTGTTAGCAACTTTTTATCTTAATAGCATTGCTAGTATTCCTCAAGAAAACTATCTCACTTATTGGCAAAACAATTACTATCTAGACAATCTTCCATCTTTTTTAGTGATGGCAGTAGCAATTTTTACTGGGATCACAGGAATAGACTATGCCTACACTCTTTACAAGCAACTTAAATCTAATAAAAAATAGAGTAAAAAGGAATCCAGAATTTTCATAGAATAATTCTGGATAAGAAAATTTGTTCGGATATAGTAATCCTCTCAATTTTCTAAAGGAGCTAAGTAATGAGAAAATTATTATTACTAATGCTAATAATAACTAGTCCATTAATGGGACAGGAGCAAGAAGTAAGAAGAGATTATTATAAAAGACCTATATTTGGATTGAATTTTAACATAGGGTATAGCTATAATTTATTATCTTATTCAGGCTTAAATGTAGGGATTTCTCCAGAATTTTATTTGGGAACCAAACGTAAAATATATTTCTATTTACAACTTCCTTTAGGATATCAATACTATTCACATAAATCAGATGAAGGGGCTCTATTTATACAGCCAGCTTCTAGTATGTTTTATTTTGGAGCTTTGATTGGTTTAGGTGGTTATATATTAGAGGCAGATCGGAGTAACCCACTAAGTATTGTTATGAATGGAGCTTTTGGTGGACATTTATTGTTTGGTCCTACTGAGGCTGGGCAAGGTTATAATGGAACCAGTACAGCTCTAGGTGGAGCAGGTGTTATGGCATATCTAGATTTGTTGTTTAGATATCATCAAAATGAGATATATGCTATACAATTTGGACCTGCACTAATAGTTAATTTTATGATTCCTAGTATAACAGTAGATTTATCTTTTAGAGTAGGTTTAGCATTTTAATCTGTAACAAGATAAATATCAATAAAAAACAATCAAAAAAAACACCCTTCGATTTTGGAGGGTGTTTTTTTATTTATTTTATATTTTATTGTAGTCTTTTTTGTGTTTCTAAGGCTAAAGCTAAATTAGGATTTACAGATAACACTTGATTAACAACTTTTTTTGCACTTTCAAGATTTTTTTGATTTTCAAAAGCAATAGCTAAGTGAACCTGATACATAAGATTAGAGGCGGTATTTAACCTTGAATATGCGACTGCTGAGTGGAATGCTACTTCAGCTTGATGATAATATCCAATTCTTAATAATGCCAAACCCAATCTGTTAAAACTAGTAGCAGAACGAGGATTGAGACTTACTGCTATTCTATAAGAGTTGACAGCATTATTAAAGTCTTTAGCATTCATATAGGCATTTCCCATGGCAGTATGCAGTTGGGAGCGAGTCCCTATTGCGGTAAGAGCTTCATTACCAACTTTCATGATTTGTTCTCTTGTTGGTGCTAATAAAATTAATTTTTCATAGGCTGCTATATTTTTGGGGTTTTGTTGTATCATTTTTCTTAGTTCATTTTCTGTTTGTGCAAAAGCGTTGCTGGAAAAAAGTAAAAAAGTAACGAGTAATAAATTTTTCATAATATGATCCTTTCAAATAGATTTATATCTAATAATCATTTTACTATATTTTCAAATAAAACTCAAATTTTTGCATAATACCTTTATTAAATCTTGCATTAGATAGCTATTTGGTTTATAATGTATAACGTAGTATATTAAAAGGAGAATTCTATATGCTCTATTCTAAGTCGTATATTTTCACATTAAAAGAGACCCCAAGAGATGCTGAGATTGTCAGTCATCAGCTAATGTTAAGAGCTGGGTTAATTCGTAAATCAGCAGCAGGTTTATACACTTGGATGCCTCTGGGTAAGAGAGTTTTAGATAAAGTAATAGCTATTACAAAACAAGAAATGGACAAGGCTGGAGCTTTAGAAGTCTTACTTCCCTTTGTGACACAAGGCGAACTTTGGCAAGAATCTGGTCGTTGGGATACAATGGGAAAGGAACTACTTCGTTTTACAGATAGACATAATCATGATTTTGTTCTAGGTCCTACCCATGAAGAAGCCTTCTCTCAAATTATTAGAGAAACAGCACAATCTTATCAAGACTTACCTGTAAATATATATCAAATAAACACTAAATTCCGTGATGAAATTCGTCCTCGTTATGGGATGATTCGTTGTCGAGAATTTATTATGAAAGATGCCTATTCCTTTGATCTTGATGAGGCTGGTTTGGATAAAAGTTATCAAGCAATGAGAAAAGCTTATCTTAGTATTTTTCATAGAGCAGGACTAACAGTAGACCCAGTCTTAGCTGATTCAGGTAATATTGGTGGAAGTGGCTCTGAAGAATTTATGGTGCCGTCTGCTGTTGGTGATGATAGTATTGTAAAGTGTACTTGTGGATATGTGGCTAATGCAGAAAAAGCAGAATCTATCATTCCAAAAAGAGAAATAAAATCAGAACAAAAAATAGAAAAAACACATACGCCAGGGGTAAAGACTATACAAGATCTTGCTCAGTTTTTTAATTGTGAGGCTAAAGACTTAGTAAAAGCATTTATTGTTGAGGCTGATGGAAAATTAGTAATGGCTTGTATTCGTGGAGATTTACAAATTAACGAAAGAAAACTACAAAATCTTCTAAATGCAACAGAAATGACCATAGCTGAAGCTGATGTTATTTATGCTCAAACTAAAGCACCTATAGGATTTTTAGGAGCTAAAGACTGGCCGACAGATGTGATATTAGATGAATCTGTTCTCGATATGCACGATACAGTAATCGGAGCAAACGAAAAAGACATGCACTGGAAAGGCGTATCTGTACTCCGAGATTGTAAAAAAACTCTTAGTGGTAGCTTTCATCTTGCAGAAGATGGGCATCTTTGTGTCTCTTGTCAAAAACCCCTTCAAACCTATAAAGGTATAGAAGTAGGGCATATTTTTAAATTAGGTACCAAATACACAGAAGCAATGAAAGTCACCGTACTAGATAAAAATAATAAAGAGATTTTCCCAGTATGTGGTTGTTATGGAATAGGAATGGGCAGAGTCGTTGCCGCTATTGTGGAACAAGGAGCTGATGCAAATGGTATTGTTTTTCCAATGTCTGTAGCTCCTTACCATGTGATTATTACTCCTACTCTTGCTGAAGGGGAATTGTTTGAACAAGCTAGCGAACTCTATAATTTGTTACAAGATAACAACATAGAAGTGCTTTTAGACGATAGAAATGAAAGACCAGGCTCCAAATTTAAAGATGCAGATCTTTTGGGGATTCCTTTGAGAATTACCGTAGGGCGTTCTTGGCAAGAAAAACAAGAATTTGAAGTAAAAGTACGTCGTACTGGAGAATTACTATCAATAGCAAAAGCTAACTTATTACCAACAATACAAGACTTAATGGCAAAAGAATATGAGGTTTTGAATAAATAAATGAAATTAATTATAAGAGCAATTTTCTTTCTTACTATTGCACTAAAATTATCTACTCCTAGTTATTCTTTTTATGATATTTATGGAGATATGAATTTTTTATATGACGTTGAATTTACAGGTAAAGTCATCGTATCTTCTAAATTTTTTAACTATACAAATACTAATGCTCAATTTAATTTTAATTATTCTTTAACAACAAGATCAGAATTTACGGAAGGAGAACAATTAGTCGTAGATTGGAAATTTTCTCCTATAATGACAAAATCGTTGCCTACTATTTTTGTTGATTTGTGGAATTCTTATTTAGAGGCACAGACAAAAAAAATTATTTATACCGTAAAATTACCGTCAGATCATTTTTTAGTATTTGATGAGAAAGGTAGAAGGATGCCTTTAGGGTATTTCTTTGAAATTTTACTCCCTATTATTGACACAGAAAAAAATCAATATCATCAGAAATATGCTCTTGATGTTGCTAATGAATTAAGAACAGATCATCTATCTTTAGAGATTACAGGCTGGGATTTTTTAAAAAATACTAGATCATTAGATGCAGAACCTCTTATTTTATTAGAAACAAATATGCAATTAATCAATGAAATTTATTCTAATTATGCAAAAAGACAAAGCCAAAAAACACCTACTATTTTTTGGATGCAACATGCTAATATATTTCAAATCAATGAATATAAACAAGTCCAAAATGAAGCTATACTTACAGGGATGTATTTTTTAGAAGCAGATAAAAAACAATTATCTAAGGCTATTGTTGTGGGTAAGATGTCTGTAGAATTACCCTTTCAGTATCAAAATTTCAAAATGCCTTTTACGGTGCAATTAGAAGGAAAATTTAATATTAATTTAAGGGATAGAGCAAAAATGCTTATACTAGATGATAAAAATGCTAGTGATAAAATTCAATTAAATACAGATAATAATATAGATAGGAATACATATTAATGAAAACTTTTATTTCATGGAACATAAACGGCGTCAGAGCTGCTACCAAAAAAGGATTTTTAGATTGGTTACACGAATACGACGCTGATATAGTAGGCGTACAAGAGATCAAGGCTGAACCTCATCAATTAGAAGATCCTATCAGAAATCCTCAAAATAGATTTACTTATTGGAATCCTAGCCGTACTAAAAAAGGCTATTCGGGAACTGCATTATTTAGTAAAGTTGAGCCTAAAGTAGTTGATTTGGGTTGGGGTGAAGAGATCTTCGATCAAGAGGGTCGTACGATCATGGCTGACTATGGCGATTTTATTTTTTTCACTATCTATTTTCCAAATGGAGATAGCTCACCAGAGCGTCTTCAATACAAACTAGATTTTTATGATTCCTTTTTAGAATATATCATTAAACTAAAAAAAGAGGGTCGTAGTATTATTTTTTCTGGTGATGTCAATACGGCTCATACAGCAATAGATTTGGCTAGACCTAAAGAAAACAAAAATTCTTCAGGATTCCTTCCTATAGAAAGAGCATGGATAGACAAAGTTGTTGCCGCTGGTTTTGTGGATACTTTTCGTGCTATCAATCCTGATGCTGTAGACAAATATTCATGGTGGAGTTATAGAGGCGGAGCGAGAGATCGTAATGTAGGCTGGAGAATTGACTATGTTTTTATTAGTGAAGACCTAGTCCCAAAACTAAAAGATGCCTTTATTCTTTCTGATGTGCAAGGGTCAGATCATTGTCCTGTAGGGATAACGATTGACTTATAATAATAAGCATATTCATCCCATAGATAGAGTTTTATTAGCATTATTAAATGATAAAAACCAATATGTATCCGGAGAAAAAATTGCTCAACAATTATCTATTACCCGTGCTGCAGTACATAAAAAAGTAGAAAAATTAAGACTAGAGGGCTATAAGATAGAAGCTGAATCCAACAAAGGATTTATCTTAAAATATCCCTTACCTTACAAATTAATACCTGAAGTGATCTATAATAATATCTCAGTAGCAAAATGCCCAGAAATATTATTCATGAAAAGCACATCCTCTACAAATACAATAGCCAAAGAAATAATAAAAGAGCATAAAGAGTCTTTTATTTTATTGACTAGAGATCAAATGATAGGCAGAGGACGTATGAATAGGTCTTGGCAGATGTCTGCCGATAAAGATGTTGCAATGAGCTTTACAGTACCTTGTAATATCCCTTACTCCTTATTGTTTTCTATCATTAGATTGGTTTCTCTTGTTGTGTGCCAACTATTAAACAAATATAGTGATAATCAATGTATGATAAAATGGCCTAACGATGTTATTTCTAAAGATGGTAAAAAAATATGTGGTATTTTGACAGAAAGTGTCTTAGAAGATAACGAGATTAAATATATAGTGATTGGGGTAGGGATCAATGTTAATAGCGATAATTTACCAGACTATGCTTATTCCCTAAAAGAATTAACTGGTAAAGAGTGTGATATTAATCAATTTTATAGTGAATTAATTGAATCATTAGTGTTATTATGGGAAGATTTCCCCAATAATGAAGAATGGATAACTAAAGAATGGGAGCAAGTTCTTATTTGGAAAAATAAAGAGGTTGTGTTGATACACCATGATCAAGAACATAAAGGTATTTTAAAATCAGTCCTTCAAGATGGATCTTTGATTTTAGAGATTGATAAGGAACAAAAAACATTCTTATCAGGTGATTTAACTGCTATCAAACTAAAAAAGAAGTAGCCAACTACTTCACAATATATAAAACATAAAAAAAGTATTAGATTATATCTAATACTTTTTTATTTTTAAAATAAATTAACGTGATGATTTAAGAGAACCACGCTTTTGATTACGGTTAGGTAAAGAAATGGCACTTCTAATGTTATATACATCTCTAGAATTAAGTTTATCATTTTCGACATGGAGAGCAGAGTCATTTGCTATAATTTGTTCTATATATTTTAATCCTATTACAGGATCAAGTCCTATAAATTGAATAATATCAGCTGGAGACATATCAAAAGAATGTGCTAATCCTTTTTGTCTAGGAATACGATGGTTTTGAAGTAGTGTCTGTAAAGCATCATAAATTTTTATCACAGGATCTTGAATTAATTGATTTGCTAATCTTTTGTAGATAAGCCAAATTCTATCTGATAATAATTGAATGATGCGACGAGCAATTTCTGGGTGAGTTTTAATATATAATTCAAAATTTTGTTTATTAATACGTAATAAAGTTACTTTAGTTACAGCAATAGCAGAAGCAGAACGAGGAGAATTTTCTAAAATAGCCATCTCTCCAAAAATATCTTTTTCTTTAAGCATAGCCAATAATACTTCATGGTCGTTAGTAAATTTGGTGATTTTTACAAATCCTTCTAAGATAATATACAAATTAGTACCACATTCATATTCAAGAAAAATAGGGCTATTGGCTTTATAAGTTTGTTGAATTCCTTGTTGTATAGGTAAGACAGAATTTTCATCATATTTTAGTTTATCAAAACGAGTTTGAACTTCTGGAACAAAGCTATCGTTAGGGAAATTTTTCAAAAAATGGTCAAAAGCATAACCTGCAATATTAGTCTGTCCAATACTTTGGTAATATTCACCCAGTTTAATGAGATTGGTTGGTGTATTGATTTCTACTTTTGCAGAAGAATCTAAAGTTAATTGTGTCAATGTTGTATTAAATTTTCTCAGTCTTTGTGAAAATAATCTGATGATCTTCATGGCTACAGGAGCCATTTGAGTAATTAAAGTCTCAAATTGATCAAATCGTACAATGATTAATATAGTATCTTCAAGAGCTTGGACGCTAGACAATCTAGCTCTTCTGCTCATACATTCTAAAACACCAAAAAAGTCACCAGTTTTGATAATAAGATCATTTTCTTGAGTAAGATTATTAAGAGGATTTTCTTCGATTAAAGAACCTTGTCTTACGATATAAAAAGAAGAACTATCTGTTTGCTCTTCAACATATACATAAGCACCTGCTCTAAAACTTACGGTTTTAAATTTGATCGGTTCCATGTTGCCCCTCAACTAAATTTTTATTAATGATAAATTGGAAACTTTTTACATAAGTCTAAAATTTCTTGTTTAATATTATTTTTAACATCTTGATTATCTTTGTTTTTAATTAACTTGTCTATCCAATTAGCTATTAGTATCATTTCTTGTTCTTTCATTCCTCTAGAGGTAACAGCTGGAGTACCAATTCTAATCCCTGAAGGTTTCATAGGAGAAGCAGTATCAAAAGGAATGGTATTTTTATTTAGAGTAATATGCACCGTATCACACAATGCAGATATTTCATTACCGTTGCTATTATTAGGGCGAAGATCTACAGTAAACAAATGATTGTCTGTACCATTACTGATAATAGGATGTCCTAATGCTAATAAGGTTTCAGACATTTTTTTAGCGTTATTGACAACTTGTTGTTGGTATATTTTGAATTCAGGTTGTAATGCTTCTTTGAAAGCTACGGCTTTAGCTGCAATAACATGCATTAAAGGTCCACCTTGAATACCAGGAAATACCATTTTATCAATAGCTTGAGCATGTTCTTTTTTACAGAGAATTAATCCACCACGAGGTCCTCGCAATGTTTTGTGGGTGGTAGATGTTACCACATCAGCTATTCCAACAGGACTAGGATGCACACCAGCAGCCACTAAGCCTGCTATATGAGCCATGTCTACCATAAGATAAGCACCGACTTCATCAGCGATTTTTCTAAATTCTTTAAAGTCTATGATTCTAGAATAAGCAGATGCTCCAGCGATGATGAGTTTTGGTTTTAGTTCTAAGGCTTGTTTTCTGATGGCATCATAATCTAAAAGATGTGTTTCTGGATCTACCGTATAACTATGAGCCTCATATAATTGACCAGAAAAGTTTAGATGAAAACCATGAGTCAAATGCCCACCAGCACTTAGCCCCATTCCTAGAATTTTATCTCCAGGCTGTAGTAGAGCCATATAGGCAGCCATATTTGCTTGGGAGCCAGAGTGAGTTTGGACATTAGCGTGTTCGGCATTAAATAATTGTTTTACTCTATCTATTGCAAGTTGTTCCGCAACATCAACACATTCACAACCACCATAATAACGTTTTCCAGGATAGCCTTCTGCGTATTTGTTGGTGAGAACGCTGCCTTGAGCGATAAGCACAGCTTTTGAAACGATATTTTCGGAGGCGATGAGTTCTATAGTGTTTTGTTGTCTGGTAAATTCATCTGATATAGAAGCATATAACTCAGGATCAAAATTTTGTAAGTCCTGTGAATTGGGTGTAAATAACATAGAAGCCCCCACTGTAAAGTTTTTATAATATTAAGTATATATTACTTTTAATATAAAATCAATAATCTGATAATAAATAAATATATTAATTTTTTTTAAAAATTCATTTAAAAGTATTGACAAAAACATTTTAAATAATGTATAATAAGTGATAAGCTCCGATGGTGGAACTGGTAGACACGCTAGCTTGAGGGGCTGGTGGCCTTTTTGGCCGTGCAGGTTCAAGTCCTGTTCTGAGCAAGAGCTAAGGCTCGTCCTTAATAAGGCAAACTTTGATATATTCAGGGTTTGCCTTTTTTGTTGGAGAAATAAAATACGGTAATAAACACATAAAAAACAAGCCCTAAAAATAGAGCTTGTTTTTTTTATTTATATTTTTATTAATCGTTATATGCAATACCAATATCTACAGCACCATAGCCTACATGATTAACAATACAGGGTGAAACAATATTAATTTCGAGAGGTGGATATCCAAAGATCTCTTCTAAGCTTTTGAGATAATATTCTTTCATGTCATCACTTATTTCTGCGTGAGAAAAAACATAGCCCTTAACAGAACGATTAGCTGATTTTTTAATAATAGCTTCTATATTTTTAGTAATTGCTTTTTTAAATCCAAAGGCTTTACCCGTAATAGTAAGTTTACCATTTTCCATTTCCAACACAGGGCATAGGTTTAATGCTTTGATAACACCTCCTGTCAACACTCCTAATCTTCCATTTTTGACCAAATGGTCTATGGATAAAAAGTTCAAATAACTAGTAGTATGGGCGATATTTTTTTTGGCATTTTTAACGATGTCATCATGAGATAGCCCATCTTCAATGTCTTTAACAATAAAATGTGATGTGGTACTAGCTCCAGCTGCTAATTCTTTTGAGTCAATAATATCAATTTTTATATCTTTTTTAGAGAGTATTAATTCTTTGCCTTGTAAAGCACTTCTGTATGTTCCACTAACACCAGAGTCCATTGTTAATACGATGATAGACTCATAGTAATGAGATAAATATCCAAATAAATCCGCATAGCTTTTAGGAGAAGGTTGGGACGTTTTTATAACAGTGTTTTTATCAGTGAAATATTGCTTAAATAATTCGATGTTCATCGTACGTCCATCTTGGTAACTCACTTTATCTATTTCTATACTTACAGGAATAAGATGTACTTGATTTTTGTCCATGAACTCAGGAGAAAGTGTGATCCCAGAGTCCACCACAAAAGCGATAGAATTTTTTCTGTGATGAGTAACATTATATTGAAGACGCATATCTTCTACTTTTTGGAAAGTAAAATTTCCAAATTTCCGTAATTTGTCAAACATCTTAGCAGGATTATTGGTATGAAAATGAAGACGTATTTTTTTATCAGAACCAGCGATAATAATAGAATCGGAATCCTCTTCTAAGACTTCAAGAACAGCTTCACGGGACATATTTTTGCCGATGAGACAAGTTTCTGTACAATATCTATTATGCAAAGAAT
>CAMRBT010000011.1 GCA_947040475.1 uncultured Brevinema sp. | reverse complement strand
GATTAGATTTTCTAATATCTGCTGCTAATTTTAGAATATTATGAGATAATTGTACAGGAGCTGGCATCAATTCTGAAGTTTCATCTGTCGCATAACCAAACATTATCCCTTGATCTCCAGCGCCAACACCTGCGAATGTTCCTTCGCCCTTATTTACACCTTGAGCGATATCTTTAGATTGTTCATCGATAACATTCATCACACAGATAGAATCTGCACTAAAATGTAATTCAGGAGCAATATAGCCAATATCACGAATAGCCTGTCTTGCTAATTTTTGTATATCTACATAAGTAGATGTGGTGATCTCGCCACCTACGACTAATAATCCTGTAGTTGCATAACATTCACAAGCAACTCTACTTGTTGGGTCGTCTTTAAGACAAGCATCCAAAATAGTATCAGAAACAAGATCACAGACCTTATCTGGATGTCCTTCAGAAACTGATTCTGACGTGAAAAAATATTTTGACATTTTTACCTCTATAATATATATTAACACAGTATAATATAATATGCTACACCATGTCAATATTAAAAAACCTTGTTTTTTAATAAACATTTGTTGTTTTAATAAAATTTTAATAAAACAAATAAAAAAGACCTCTTAATGAGGTCTTTTTTATTTTTAATAATTTTATATCATTCTTCGGCATACTCTTCTTCAGCATACTCTTCTTCTGCATATTCTTCAGTAGCGACTTCTTCAGTAGCATACTCTTCTGTTGCAACTTCTTCAGTAGCATATTCTTCAGTAGCATATTCTTCTGTTGCGACTTCTTCAGTAGCATACTCTTCTGTTACGACTTCTTCAGTAGCGACTTCTTCAGTAGCAAGCTCTTCTGTCGCACCTTCCTCAGCATACTCTTCTGTTGCATATTCTTCTTCAGCATACTCTTCAGCGTATTCGCCCTCAGCATACTCACCTTCAACAGTTTCTTCTACTTTGTACGGCCATTCTGTAATAACTGGTTCGAGTGAAGGAACAAGTGAAACTGATGGAGGAATTGAATCCAATTCAATACTAAAATTACCTGTAGTTGGTTTTTTTTCAGTATCAAGAATATTCATAGGAATAACATTAGGATCACCATTAGTTGCATCAGCAGGAATTGGTGTTCTTTCATATCTTTTAGGATCTGCTATTCCTTGTTTAAGGAACTCTTCTGCCAAATTATCAATAGCAGCGTCTGTTGCTCTTTGAGCAGCAAGAGCAGCAACTTGAGCTTCATAAGCACGAATTTGAGCAGTGGTGTTAGCCCCTTGTTCTCTTAGAAGTCTTTCCGCAGCATTACGAGCTAAGCGTTCTGTTTTATAATTTTCTTCTGTAGCTAATTTTTCGCCTAGAATTTCGTCGTAACGCTCTCTAGCCATTTGATCAACTTGTACTTGTTTTTCTTTTAGGGTATTAGCTTCTCTAGTCCATTTTTCAGCTTCTGTTCTCCAGTATTCAGCTTCTTTAGTCCATTCAGATGCTTGCTGACGTAAACGCTCTGCTTCTGCTCTGGATTTAGCTGCTAAAACAAGATCAGTATTAACTCTTTCTTTTTCAGATTGGTCTTTAAGTTGTTCAATTCTTGATGATCGCATTTTTATAAATAAATAATCAACAATTTTTTGTTCTCCAGCTTGTGCTGCTAAAGTTAATGGAGTAATATTTTTGCTATTAACAAGATAAATATCTGCTCCCTTATCAATAAGAAATTCAACACCCTGAAAAGAACCAGATGCTGCTGCATAATGAAGTGGAGTAAATCCATCAATATCCTGAGCATTAATGTTGTATCCTTTGTCTACAAGCACTCTTATCATTTCTATATAACCTTGAGCCGCTGCCCAATGTAACGGTGAATAGTTAGATGATACCGTTTCTGTTGATTGCCCATAAGAATTAGTTGACATTACCAATCCTGCAATTGTAAATAATAAAGCTATTTGTTTCACGTTTTTACCTCTCAAATTCTTATACCTATTTTTATATTTATTTAAAAAAGTTCATAAAGAACAAATATTTATCGGTCTTTTTATAAAATAATTAAAATTTTATTCCACTTTATTTTATATTTATTTATTTATACTCTATTTAATTATTTTATTCCCACAATCATCGTGGTTGTATCAGGAATTCTAACATTTTGAGCTGGATATTTATAATGAGGAACATAAGCTCCTTTATTAACAAGATAATCCATAGCATCTTTATGTCCATTTTCAGCAGCATATTCTATAGGAAGTTTACCAAAATCATTTTTAATATTTAATTCAACATTTTGATCTACAAGAAATTCAACGACTTCTTTTCGTCCTGTACTAGAAGCATAATGTAATACTGTATTACCATTAGCATCTTTATCATTAAGATCTGCTCCATAAATAGCTAATAAAACAATCATTTCGTAATTATTATTCTGAGCAGCTAATAAAATAGGAGAATAACCCTTATTATTTTTTGTGGAAACATCAGCATTATTTTCTATAAAGAATCGTGCTAAAGTTGTATGATTTTTATATAATGCCCACATTAAGGGAGTAAAACCATTATCATCTGTGGTGTTAATACTAGCACCTTTTTCTATTAAACTCTTAGCATATTCTATATTTCCAGCATAAGCAGCGTCCATCATTTTTTCAGATGAGTTTACAGCATATATATTTGTAGAGAAAAATACAAGAAAAAATAAAGTAAATAATTTTTTATACATTGATATCATCCTTTTATCAAAAAACACCCTGTTTATAACGACATATAACAGACTTAAAATATTATACTAATAGATTTATTTTTATCGCAAATTTTTAACTCGTTTATTTTTATATTTATTTTATAATACTATTTATATATATTTATCTGTATATTTATTATTTTTTTATGACCTTTTATAGAAGAGAGTCTCTAAATATTTAGCGAGTCTCTTTACAAATCACTTTATATATGCTATAGTATAACTAATATATAAGTGATTACCACTTATTTCGTTGAAGGGCAAATAGCATCCAGGCTATTTTTTCATGAAATTCACTAGATAATCTAGATTAACCAAATACCTCCTATAGTTAATTTGTTAGTGGCTTGTCTAAAATTTCTTAACATATCATTCAGCTAAAATAAGTGCGACCGCTATAAATAATTTAAGGAGTATTCATTTGAGTACAACATTCGATTTAGATAAAAAATTTTCAGATCTAAACCTCCCCGCAGATATTCTGCAATCATTAAACGATCTAGGGTATGAAAACCCAACAATGATACAATCAGAAAGTCTTCCCATCATCGTAGAAGGTAATGACATCGTAGCACAAGCTCATACAGGCTCAGGAAAAACAATTGCTTTTGGAATTCCAGCTATTATGAACGTAGACGTTGCTAATGACGATACCCAAGTTCTTATCATGTGTCCAACAAGAGAGTTGGCAAACCAAGTTGCTGAAGAAATTGGCAGAATTGGTAAGCATACTAACAGATTAAAAATTGTTCCTGTTTACGGCGGAACATCCATAGACAGACAGATCAAATCTCTCAGAAGAGGCGCTCATATTGTCGTTGGAACACCTGGTCGTATTTTAGACCATATCGACAGACGTACTATTTCTTTAAGTTCTGTTAAATTAGTTGTTTTAGACGAAGCTGATAGAATGTTAGATATGGGATTCGTCGATGATATGAAAACTATCCTTGCAACTTCTCCAGCAGAAAGACAAACTATTATGTTCTCTGCTACAATGCCTAAACCAATTTTAGAAATTGCTAAAAGATTCCAAAAAAACCCTAAAAATATCAAAACAAGTAACTCTGATATGTCTGCTCCAAAAGTAGAACAATTCTCTCTTGATATTAATGAAAGTCAAAAATTAGAAGCAACCTTACGTATTTTCACCATAGAAAATCCACGTCTTGGTATCATATTCTGTAACACAAAAAGAAAAACCGACGAAGTTGTTTCTGCCTTACAAGCAAATGGTATCTTTGCTGATGGACTTCATGGAGACATGAAACAAGCTCAAAGAGATTCTGTACTACACAAATTTCGTCAAGGTACTATTACAGTTCTTGTTGCAACAGACGTTGCTGCTAGAGGATTAGACGTAGATGATATTGATTTAGTTATCAATTATGATTTTCCTCAAGATCCTGAACAATATGTTCACCGTATTGGTCGTACTGGACGTGCTGGAAGAGAAGGTAAAAGCTATGCTTTTATTGGACGTAGAGATCGTTTTCAATTAAAAATTGTGCAACGTTTAACCAAAACAGAGCCTACTCTTATGCGTATGCCATCTCCAAAAGATGTTGAAGTAATTCAAAACCAACGTATGATAGAACAATTAGTAAAATTAGCTGAAAGTGAAGATATCGATACATATATCGAAAAAATCAATACTTGGAGTACTGTTGCTAATTTAGATGCAACTACTCTTGCTGCTATTCTTCTCAAAATGAGAACTACTGACAAAGCTGGTTCTGCTGGAGCTAAGAAAAAAGCTTCTTCAGGTGGCGGATCTTCTAATGGTTCTTTCGAGAATACTGGAGCAGAACAAGGAATGGTACGTTTCTTTATGAATGTAGGACGTGAAAACAGAACAACTCCTCGTGAAATTGTTCAAGCTCTCGTTCGTGAATGTGGTCTTCAAGGATCAGATATTGGTAAAATCAATATTTTTGATAAATTTACCTTCTTTGAAGTTTCTGATGCAAAATCAGAAGATGTTTATAGATCAATCCAAAAAACTAGAGTTAGTGGAATATCTGTAAATGTAGAACCTGCTAACAAAAAATAAGCTTAAATAAAAACATTTAAACAAAAAAAAGAGTTGAGAATTTCTCAGCTCTTTTTTTGTTTGTCTTATTTATAATACAGTAAGATATATTTCTTTAATAAAAATGTTATTGTTTTTTATTTTCTTCCGATAATTACTTAAATATTTACATTATATAAGAGGAATCTTTCATGGGCAAAATTTATAAAAATCCAAATCCTGAGCCGAGTAAAAAACCTGCAAAATCTGTGCAAACACCTGTCCAAACTACCGTCCAAGCTCCTCAAGAAACTTCAATCACCCCTGTAACTACCATCATTCCAAAATTTATTCTCCCACAAGCTAAGGTTATCCCTTTAGAACATTTTGATAAATTCTTAGAAATGGCAACACAACTTGTTCAAGATAGTGAATTTACTAAGGCACTTGATTATTTAGTCAATCTCGAAATAACTAATTTTGATAATATAGAGGTACACGAGCTTTTAGCAGATGTATTCTTACAATTAAACCAACTAACTCTCGCCAAAGAACAGTGTCAAATTTGTGCTGAATTACTCAGTAAATCTAACCCTAATGATATTTTTACGCTTAAAACATTTGAAGACGTTCTAGCTGATGCTGGTAATTTTGAAGAATTAACAGAAGAGTTTAAATATATAAAAACAGAAGAAGTTACTAATGATAATTTTCATCATGGTACTAACGTTGCTTTGAAGTTAGCAACACATCACTTATCGCAAGAAAGATACCAAGAAGCAGAATCACTCCTCATCGATTTTAGAGAAAAATATATAAAATTCTTAGAAAATTCAGAATCTTTAGAAAATTCAGATTCTTAAAAAGGGTTACTGACAGAAGAATTTCTGATAGAAAAGTCTCTAAATTCTCCATTTTTTTCTAAAAATTTAACTTCAGGCTCTAATCTAACTTTGAATTTTTCCCATACTACTTGTTGAATATGAGCAATCAAATCTAAAATATCTTGTGCTTTAGCATTGTTATCATTCACGATAAAACCAGCATGTTTCATCGATACAGAAACTCCACCTTTTTTCATCCCTTGTAAGCCTGCATCCATAATTAATTTTCCCGCAAAATACCCTTCAGGTCTTTTAAAAGTACTACCAGCACTTGGTAACTCAAGTGGTTGCTTGCTCTCTCTCTTTTCTTGATAGTCGTCCATTTTATTTTTAATACTATTAGCATTTGCTTTTTGTAATTGAAAAACAGATGATAGCACTACAGACTTATTTTGAGCAATAGAGCTATTTCTATAAGAAAATTGATGTTCTTTATTATTAAGAATGATTTCCCCTTGTTTTTTATCAAACACGGTAGAAGAATGCAAAACATCCTTAATCTCACCATCATAAGCACCTGCATTCATAAATACAGCCCCACCAACAGTGCCTGGAATACCACAAGCAAACTCCAAGCCAGTCAAAGAGTGTTCCAAGGCAAAAGTACTCAGATCCAATAGACTAACTCCAGCTTCTACGATGATTTTAGTATTATCATTATCGTCCAAGTAAATACGATTAAGTTTTTGGATATTGATAAAAAGTAAGTCCACACCCTCATCATTGACAATAATATTAGAACCTTTACCCAATATAAAATAAGGAATATTTTCTAGTTCACAATCTTTTAGCAAACCCATCATTTCGGCTATTGAAGTAGGATAGATCATAAAGTCTACTTTCCCCCCAACTTGCATGGTGGTATGATTTGATAGATATTGATTTTTTTTGCATTCTAGATGACTGTATTTCTCATTTAAAAATATATCGATTTTTTTTGAACAAAACATTGTTTCCCCTTATTATTAATGACTATGATTAATAATTATTATTAAAACTATTATTTAAGTACTTTCTCTAATATATCCGAAAACATAATATCTTAAAATATAATATATATATTGTAATATACTTTATTTTATTGTGCAAATATATTATAATGATATATATCCTATTTTTATAGGATTCAAGGACTTTTTACCAAATGAAAAAAAATATTTTATTGTTATTATTTTGTTTACTCTTATCTAGCTGTTATGTAAATAAATTTAACGATTATGAAGTTTCTCAACTTCCTGTTGCTCCCCCATCACTAGACTCAAAAATGTGGATACCTATCACTACATCTCCTATATATATAGATGCCGCTGTACCTTATGTAAGCTTTATTAGTAAAAAAAATATAATATATATATATTTAAACAATAAAAAACAGCTTATTTATTTAGAGCACAACCCTCAAGCAAACACTACTAGACAACAAAATATTTCTTCTGTTTTATCTCCGTCATATGATATAAGCCAGCTTACCTACACAGAATATGGTTCACAAAAAATACTTGGAATTATTGAACAGCAAGCAGGTATATTTCGATTTAGATCATATTTTATATATAATAATTTTAGCACAAAGCTTCAATATGATTTTAAAATTGCTGAATTTGGAGGTGATAAACGACTTCGCCTACACTTTCACAGTGCTCGCAAAGGAAATCTACTGTACACAGGCACAAGCTTTAACGCTTTTAATCTCACTCCTAGTGCTGAACCTCCAGCATACGCTCTATCTGATAAAGCATCTCCTACAGGGACTGCATTCACAGATCTATCTCGTGCGGGAGATTCTCTAGCTCTTTATTATGAGGGTGATCTATTCAAAACTTATAATTTTACAGATGGTAGTACTATTGATGGACCTTCTGTTGCTGGGCTTAACTCGTTCATGTTCAGCCTAAGAGAAGCTAATGACATATGGTTAACAACAACTGCTGCTGGAAAAATGGGTATTTACAAAGTAACAGTAAAAGATGATGGTGAAATTACAGAAGAATCAATTAAAACAGATGTGCTCGGATCAAAAGGTATTATCGCAAAAGGTTCTGGTTCTGGCTATTTTTTAGCCTCACAAAATGCAGAGAATAAAATAGAAATTTCACAAACAACAGATAACTTCGAAACATTAGAATCTATAGGAGTCGCAAATTCCGGAGCAATACCCCCTACAGGGTTGGATTTACTAGGCTTAAGTGGGGCTCTCTATCTTTCTTATGTAAGTGGTATTGAATTAACTATCCTTAAATACTCAAAAAAAGGTGATGATTCCGAAAATCCCGAAGCGCTACCAACAGCTAAAATAACTATGGAATCTTCAAAAGTGACCGCTGATGTGCCTTTTTCTGTTTCAGCAGCAGCGTCAACAGGAAACAATTTAACTTATTTTTGGTATGCTACTCCTAATACTAGCGTAATTATTGATAACCCTGTACTCTCTACCACTAAAATAACACTCCCCCCTTCTCCTTCTAAAGTAACAATCACTTTAGAAATTAACGATGGTATTAGAAGTAGTAGCACTACTCAAGAAGTTACCGTTTCATAGAAAAAAAAGTAAAAATAAAAAACACTCTTGTAATAAGAGTGTTTTTTTTTGTATATTATCAATTACTTAGAACTCTGATATAGCTCTAAAATATTTGGATCCAATTTATCAAAGAAATCTTTTTCTTGTAGGATAGGCACGCCTAAGTCCAATGCTTTTTTAACTTTTTCAGCTCCAGGGTGTCCGCCAACAATAAGATAATCTAATTTTTTAGTGACTCCAGGCATTATCTCAATAGATAAACTTTCCATAAAATCTAATATTTCTTGTCTTGAATGCAAAAATTCAGATTTACCTGTCATTAATACTTTTTTACCATTAAAGACATTGTAGCCTAAGAAAACTTTTATTTTATTTTCGTATACGATGTTAAAATCAGTTTCTAAAAGTAACTTTAATTCTTGATGATGCCGTGCATGTAATGAGAATTCAATTAATTCTTCTGTAGCACTAAATCCTAAGACTAGTTCCTGCACAAGAGTTGATTCTTTGGATCTTAAGGAAGATAGTTTTTCGTCTAATGTTTTTTTAGTTGCTTTTAATTCTACATCTTGAGCAATTTTTTCTGCCGTCATCCCATTTTTTTTCTTAACTGTTTCTTCTATAGAGCTTCTCATTTCTGAAATTTTTTGCCATTTTTGATATTCCCCACCGTCTTGAAGGTAAGCGCCAATAATATTATCCAATTCTTTAAAATATTTAGCTAATTTATCAGCTGCTGCAGCTCCTATTCCTTTAATACCAAAAGCTTTAACGAAAGTTGCTAAGTCTGTGGATTTTCTCTTATCTATATTTATTAATAGTTGAGTAATGCTTTTTTCTCCAAAACCGTCTAGCTGTAATAATTCTTCCTTGTGCTGTTCTAATTTAAAAATAGCAGCAAAAGAATCTGCATAATCATTCATTGAAGAACCTAGAAAGCCTTTATCAAATAATATTTCTACGATTTTTTCTCCAAAACCATCTATATTTAATCCCGCTCTTGATACAAAATATTTCAAACGAGCTTTTGCAACACCCACACAAGTAATATTAGAACATCTTAAAACTCTAGCATTTTCATCACCAATAATTTTATCTCGAACTGTTGTAGAGCCACAAACAGGACATTGTTGAGGTTCTTGGATTGCTTTAGCATTAGCAGGTCTACTTTCTAGTACAGATCTTACGACAAAAGGTATCACATCTCCTGCTCTTTTAATAACAACAGTATCATTAATACGAAAGTCATTCTCTTTTATGTAATCAAAATTATGCAATGATGCTCTTGATATAGTAACACCCGCTAATTCTACAGCTTCTAAAATAGCAACTGGAGTGATAGCTCCTGTTCGCCCCACTTCATATTCGACATTTAATAATTGTGTTTGGGTTTCTTCTGCTTCAAATTTCCAAGCTATAGCCCATTTTGGAGCTCTATCTGCAAAACCTAAAACATCTTTAATTTCGTCCATTACTACTTTTGCCACTAGTCCATCTATTTCAAAAGCTAAGTCATCTCTTTTTGCAACAACTGCATCATAAAACATTGCTGCTTCGTGAGTATTTCCTGAGTGAATAATTTTTCTTTCTGGAGAAATCGAAAATCCGATCTCTGTTAAATAATCCATTCTATGCGTATGTAAATTTAATAGAGATAATGAAGAATCAGTATCTGTAGTTTTACAATCATAAGCATAAAATTGTAATTTTCTCATTGCCGTTTGTTTAGAATCTAAAAGACGCACACTGCCAGCTGCGGCATTCCTTGGGTTAGCAAATACTTTTTCACCCTTGGCAGCTCTTTCTTTGTTTAACTCTATGAAATTTTCTTTGAGCATAATAACTTCACCATAGATAACGAGATCATTGGGTGCTTTATCATCAAGACGCAAAGGAATATTTTGCACTGTTCTAATATTTTCAGTTACTAATTCTCCAAATTCCCCATCACCACGTGTTGAAGCTTGTACTAAAAGTCTATCTTTATAAACTAACTCTATTGCCAATCCATCAAATTTATATTCCAAAACAATACTAGGAGTAGCAAAGGAGACCACAGTAACCGTGGTAACCGTACGAAAAAATGCTAGAAATTCATCTTTTGTCATCGCATTATTGAGGCTATACATTCTATAATGATGCTTATAAGATTTGAATTCAGTAAGAGCCGGAGATCCAATTTTTAATGCGGGAGAGTCTAAAGCGAATTCTTCAGGATATTGTTGTTCTAATTCTAAAAGCTCTTTAAATAATTTATCATATTCAGCATCTGTTATTTCAGGGTTATCTTTTTGAAAATATACTTTATTATGATGTTCTATTATAACTCTCAGTTCTTTTAACCGTTCCACACTCATCTTAATCTCCTCGTTTATCCATTTTTATATTATTATTTTTTATTGATTTTCGGTATTACCTAGTAAAACTTGAAAAAAGTGCTAATATCAGTTAAAATAAATAACGATGTATAAACTTTTTTTAATATTTTTTTTTCCTATTTTCGCTTTTTCTCAATCTTATAAAGTCAATTCCCCAGAACTATCTTTAAGGATTTCTGACTCTTCAGATATATTAAATATAAACACTTTATTTACAAATGACACATCTCCATTATCACAACGTTATGACTTCAAACAAATTATACAACTTTTTCAACAAAAACGCTACTCTTTTTTTCTCAAAGAAAGTGTTTTATTTCAAAAAAAATATCCATTGAATATTTATAGCAATGAACTTACATGGTTAAAAGCTCATGCTTATTTACAAAAAAGCGATTTCGTTCAAGCTCAAGAACTATTTTTAAGCTTAACTAATGCTCAAAATTTGGAAATTAAACACCGAGCCTTGCTTGATTTGTACCAACTTAATATTGATAATAACAATATTACTCAAGCTGTATTTTTTATCAAAAATATTCATGATTCGCCTATAGGATCGCCCTATAAAGAAATAGCCCATGTAAAATATGCTTATCAGGCTATCCTTACCCAAAATTATAAACAAGCTCCTAATTTATTGCAAAGTTTTGAAGCTTTATATCCTGATTCTCTTTATCTTGACGAACTCCAATATTTTATGGCTCTCAATGATGTCGTTAATAACAATATAGAAAGAGCTAAATTTTATGCTGATAGTGTTTTAGCTAAAAAAACTAATATTGCCATTCAACGTCTTATGGGCGAGATAGAACTACAAGAAGGAAATTACGAAAAAGCTCTTTCTTATTTTTTGCCTATTGCTAACACGGATAATAGATTTCAAGATGAAGGTATTTTTAAATCAGCATTACTCTATAAACACCAAAAAAAATATCAAGAAGCTTATGAATTGTTTTCGAGTATTGTCACCTACCATCAAAATTCCATCTATTTCGAAAGAGCAGCAACAGAACTTGCAAGCATAAATATCATTCTCAAACAATACGACGACGCTCTCATCTATTATCTAAAAGAAAGTGGCTATACAGGACCTAGAAAAGCTATGGCATTACTTAAAATAGCAGAAATTAATTTTTTAAAAACCAATTCTATGGCAACAAGACGCACTGCAAATCACATTCAAGTATCATTCCCTTATAGTGCCTACGCAAATGAGGCTTTATATTGGGTAGGTCGCTCTTATCTTCTTGATAGAGAATTCAAAAAAAGTATAGAAATATTTGATGACTACCTTATTAGAGAGCCTCAAAGCCCCAAAAAAGATGAGATTATGATATTTTTAGGACATGCTCATGCCAACACCGATAATCAGGCAAAAGCTCGTAGTTATTTTCAAGAGATCGTTAATGTTTCGTCCAACGACCCTCTAAAAAGACAGGCTCTCATCGCCTTGGGGAGAAGTTATAGTATCAATGAGCCTCAACGTTCTTTAGAATATTTTGATCGTGTGTGGAAAATATGGCCTATCGCCAAAGAAAGCGATCAAGCCCTATATTACTCAGCTGCAACAAGATACAATCTTCGTAATAACGACAAAGCCTTAGAACTTTTCAAACAACTAGTCCGTACTTTTCCAGATTCTAAATTTTATCAAGATACCCAACTCGCTATCATTAAACTAGAATTCAAAGCAGAGAATTTTAATGCTATTTTAGATATTAATGATATAGCACTTACAGCAAATAATAAAGAAATTGTCTCAGAATTTAAAGAAATGCAAGCACGTAGTTTTTTTAGATTGGGTGAATTTGAGCAAGCTTTATTATTATTTCAAGAATCATCAAAGCTCACAGCTAATAAAACACGCAAAGTGGATCTTTTTCTTACAGAAGCGTCCACACTCAGAGCCTTAAATAGGCATGATGAAGCTGTTCAAAAATATGAAAAATATCTCAATGCCATTAAAAATTCTGAAGAAATAAATGATCTCGAAGAATTATTATGGTCAGAAATTGCCTTTAGTTATCTTGAAACACAAAACACCACAAAAGCTGAAAAAACTATAGAATACATGATAGCAAACTTCCCTAAAAGCACTTTTATTACTGATTTATATTTCAAACTTGCAGATGGATATTTTAGCAAAAATCAATATACTCAAGCTGCCCTATATTACAATAAAACCAGAACATCTACCAAAAACAATGATATTATAGCCGATGCTCTATTGAGAGAAGCTTGGAGTTTGGATTATTCCAAAAGTGATCAGACAAAAGAAACTTTTAACTTATTTCTCAAACAATATCCAAATCACTTTGGTGTTCCTGATATCATGTATAGGCTTGCAGAACTCGAAAAAGACAGACTTATTAGCAAGCAACTGCATGTACAATTAATTAAAAATTATCCCGATTCCCCAGAAGCAGAGCAAGCTCGTTTAGTTTTTGCCAATCAATTTAATAATGAGAATTCTATTGAAGAGTTTTATAGTGCCTTATCTCAAACAAAAGACTCCCAATTAAAGGCGAAATATTTATATAAATTAGCCAACAAGATGATTGACGAAAATAAGATCGAAGAAGCCATACAAATTTTCAAAGATATCCATGTACTTAGAGATCCTGTACATGGAGCTGAATCTTTATTCAAGGCTACAGAATTACTTTCTACTCAGGAAAAATATGCAGAACAATTACAATTATATATTAATATTATTGCTAATTATGATGAAGAATACTATGCTAGAGCCTTAGATAAGATTGTTCAAACCTATATCTTATTAGAAGATTTTGACAATGCTGAGAAATTTAAAACAAGATTAATAGAACAATATCCCGACAGTAAAGAAAGTAAAAAATATAAATGATAGTCATCATAATGATGATTATCATACTAATAAGTCATTAAAATAATATTCATTATATAAAAAAGCTATCTAACTCTTTGAGAAATTAGATAGCTTTTTTTATTGATATTTATTGAGAATTTTTTATTTTGATAATAAAAAAGAAGTTATAGTTTGTGCTGGATGTTCTTCTTTTGTAGGAAACTTACTACGATATTGTTCTTGATTATCCATCATCATTATTATCGTTTCTAACAATTTTTGTTCTGTAAGTGTTGGCTCTTCTAATATCTCTGCACAAGATTTATCTTTGAGAAATTCTGCATTCAGATATTGATGATTGTCTGGTGATTGAAAAATAGGAATAAATAAACTTGGTGTCTTAAATAACAAAGACTCTGATACCGTCCCAGCTCCAGCTCTTGCCAATACCATAGAAGACGCAGACCAAAAGGCATCCATTCTAGTAATAAAACGAAACACTTTAACACTATCTTGATATTGTTCTAGTTGGGCTAATAAATTTTGTTTATTAAATCGCTCATATTCTTTTGTCCCCAAGCTCCATACTATCTGATATCCCTTTTCTATTAAAGAAGGAATTATTTTTAGGACAAGATCATTGATTTTTTGAGATCCCTGTGATCCTCCAGAAATACCTATTACAGGTTTTGTAAGAGAGGGTAATTCTAATAAGGTACAAGATTCTTTAACACTAAGAAATTCTGTATATAATAAAGGATTGCCTGTTTGAATAGCTTTTTTTAAGGGAATAAATTTAGGAGATGGAAAGGTTGTGAAAATATTTTTTGCAAAAATAGCCCAAACTCTATTAGTAATTCCAGCAGCACTATTTTGTTCTAAAATATAAAGAGGCTTTCTCATTAAAAAAGCAGACAAAGCTACAATATTAGACAAATATCCACCAGTAATAACCATAAAATCGGGATTGAATTGTTTGATCTTTTTAAACGCTTGTCTCCAAGCTGTGAAAATAGAAAAGATTTGTTTGATGGTACCAAAAGATAATTTACGGGAAATTCCTATCAATGATACAAAAACACGCTCATCAACTTCTAATAAATTAGAAATATCATAGGCTTTGTCTCTATCACTCAAAACATAAAGTAATTCTACATCATGTTTTTTAAATTCTTTATAGAGAGCGACTCCAGGTACTAAATGTCCCCCAGTACCACCACCACCAATTAATACCTTCATGTGAATATCCTCAAGAATCTTTAATCTAATGCTTTTGATAGTAACTCATCATCTAAAAATGTATTTTTTTTATTTAAAATATTTTCTACTAGGGGATCTGATTTTATATCATCAAAATCTTGCTTAAATACAATTTCAGCATCTTCTACGATGATAGGAATCACTTCATGGACATTTTTCATTCCTTCCACAAAATTCATGGGTTGCCCATCATCTACAAAGTCTATTGTAGCTACTGCCAAATTAACTTGTACTAAAAAATCATCATCCGTTTTTGATACAATTCTATAGTCATAACTACGTAAAGCTTGTCTTTCTCTTAATTTTTCTAAGGACCAAATTTCAAGCTCTTCAATATTAGTAACATTTAGAAAGATTTGATTGTCAATTTTTTTCAAAAAATGATCATCAATTTCTCTTATTTCTCTATAAAAAACATATACTTTTTTATCCAAAACGCCCATAAAATAATTTGAGGATCGTCTAAAAATTGTCAATCCCGGAGGAGCTAATCTCATAACTAATGATTCGAATAATTTTTCATTAGAAGTATAGTAATTACTTAAAAAAGGATAATCTAGCCATTTTTTATTTTTTACCATGATATTATCTAGGTCTTTATACATAGAATTTTCTCTATGTAATATTTCAAACTCTCTTAAAGCAATAATTTGATCGCCTCTTAAAGAAAATATAGAAGCTCTCATGTATCTCAATTCAAATTTAGTAGTAACTTCTTCCACTTGATTGAGATAAGTATCTATCAGTCCTAGACTTTCGTGATATTTTTTCATTGCTATAGAAGTTTGTACCAAATCACAAATAATGATTTCTTTTAAAGATATATCTTGAACACTTTCTAAAAGGAGATTGTAAGAATCGTACGCTTTTTCCCAAATTTTCAAACTTTTCAATGTTGTCGCATAATTATAAGTAATGGTATTTTCGTTTTTTCTTTCTAATAAGCCATAATGACGAATAGCTTTGGAATAGAGTCCCATAGAGGCTAAACATTCTGCATAGAGTTTTCTACTATCGATTAAAGAGGGGTTCTTTTTGAGAACAACTCTCAAGGTTTTTCTACACATATCAAACATATTTTTACAATACAAAACTTCTGCTAATTTGTGAGTAGCTTTTTCATGCCCTTGCACTAATGTGCCTGCTGTTCTGTAATGTACTTCAGCCCTGTCTAAATCTTTCATAGCAAGATAGCAATCTCCCAGCTCTAATTCTACAAATATTTTATCTTGGGTACTTAGCTCTAATTTTACTAATAACATTTTCCACCATTTAATAGCATCTTTGAACAATTCTAATTTTACTCTGGCTTGAGCGGCATAACTATAAACATTAAAAGAATTCTTAACGATATGTTCTTTATCTTCTGTTAATTCTATTACGGTAGAATAGTCCCCAGATTTAAAAGCCTTTGAAATCTCTAGTTCAGCATTTTTATTAGGAAAAAATTTGTTAATGATTAAATAGCCTATAGACATTGTCATCGTAACAGTAAAAAAAGAAACAACAAAAAGCGTGGTATCCATATCAATCCTCTATATATTTATAAAAAAGCTGAAATTTAATTATTAAAATTTAATTATTAAATAGGAAATGCACTACATCCCCATCTTTAACAATATATTCTTTGCCCTCTTGACGAAGAACACCTTTTTCTCTAGCTTTTGACCAAGCACCTACCATAACAAGATCTTCATAAGATACAGTCTCCATACGAATAAAACCTTTTTGCATATCGGTATGGATCACTCCAGCAGCTTCTGGTGCTAACATTCCTTGACGAAGAGTCCAAGCTCTAGTTTCTATCTCGCCAGTAGTAAGGTAAGTAATCAAGCCTAGCAATTCAAAACCAGCTTTGATTAATCTATTGAGTCCACTGTCTTCCCAACCTAATTCTGCAATATATTCTTTTGCTTCATCGTCCTCTAATTCTGAAATTTCTTGTTCAATTTGAGCAGATAAATGTAATACTCCTGCTCCAAGTAGTTCAGCTTTTTGATTGAGAGCAGCCCAGTATGCATTTTGAGTAGGATCATTAACTTCACCTTCTGATAAATTAGCAACAATAAGAATAGGTTTATCAGTAAGAAAACGATATCCATCAGTCAATATTCTTTGAGCAGGTGTAAGTTCTGATTGGTAAATCATCTTACCTTCTGTGATAATTTCTTCTA
>CAMRBT010000010.1 GCA_947040475.1 uncultured Brevinema sp. | reverse complement strand
ATATCCTTTTTTATTTTACCAAATATTATACAATTTATCAATATCTTTAAAATACATTATGCTTGAGAAAAAATATTGTTATTTACTACAATCCTATAATTACATACATTTCAAGCCTCTAAGCTATTGTTCTTATTTTTAATATCTGATGATTTTTAACAAATGAAAATATTTTACTAAAATAACAACTAATAAAAAGATTGCATTTTGAAGCATATTGTATTATAATATTAAAGACGACACGTATAATAATCTAAGAGGAGTACCTATGTCCGTTCTATCGATATTAACTGGAAAAGAACTGTATTGGTCTGTTATTTCTGGTAGTAAAAAAATCATTGAACACCAAGAAGAGATTAATAAAATCAATGTCTTCCCTGTACCCGATGGCGACACAGGCTCAAACTTAGCAGCTACTGTTACTTCTATTATCAATAATTCAAAAGAGAGTGATTCTATTAATATTGTTGCTTCTAGTATTGGTGATGCTGCTCTCGACGGAGCTCGTGGCAATAGTGGTGTTATTTTAGCTCAATTCCTCTATGGCATTGGTGTTGGAACTAAAGGCTCAACTAAAATTTCTCCTCAAGAATTTGCTGAGATCGTCAAAAAAGCTTCTGATTATGTTTATAAAGCTATTCCTTCCCCTCAAGAAGGGACTATCATCACGGTGATTCGTAAATGGGCTGAATATATCCATGCTAATAAAAATGATTTTACTGACTTTGATACCTTATTTACTAAGGCTGAAATTGTTGCTCTAGAAGCTCTTGCTCATACCACAGAACAATTAGAAGTTCTTCGTATTGCCAAAGTCGTTGATGCTGGTGGAAAAGGTTTTGTCTTCTTTATAGAAGGAATGAAAGATACCCTTCTTACTCGTTCTTTTTCTCATAAAGATCATGATATGGAACACCTTCTTATGTATGACTATGACTTCCCTATGGCTGAAGCTGAATCGCTCACAGAAGAGTCTTTACATAATAGATATTGTACAGAAACTTGTCTCATCGGCGAAAATATGTCCCGTAATGCTGTACTTGAAGTTTTAGAAGAAGATTCAGATTCTATCGTCATCGCTGGTTATGACAAAAAATTGCGTCTTCACTTTCATACTAATAATCCTGCTAAGATGTTTGACAAATTACGTAAATTTGGAAATTTTTCTTTCCAAAAAGTAGAAGATATGCGTCTTCAATATAATGTTACCCATCATAGAAAAAACTCTATTGCTTTTGTTATTGACTCTTGTATTACTCTTTCTCCTGAGTTTATGGATGAAAATCAAATCAATCTTATGCCTTTAAATATCCATATTGATAAAGTCAACTACCTAGATATCCGTACTATAAATATTGATTTATTCAAAAAATATTTTACAGATAAAAACACTGTCATAAGCACTTCTCAACCTTCCCCAAAAAGTTTTGCTGACTTATTTGGATATTTATCTCGTTATTATGAATCTATTATTGTGTTAACAATGACCAATGGTGTTAGTGGAATATACGAAAGTGCCTTACAAGGTAAAGATCTAATTTTGTCTAAAAAAGATATAAAAATTGATGTTATTAATTCAACAGACATAGCCGGTGGTGGTGGTATGATAGCACACCTCACGGTTAAAGATATTCGAGATGGATTATCTCACGAAGATGTTGTTAAAAATATTCAACATAATATTACTCATACGACTAATTATATAAACTTTAAATCTATTGATCATGTAATTAAAAGTGGAAGATTAGGAATGTTTAAAGGTGGAATTATCAAAGCCTTACAATTATGTCCTATTCTAACAATGATAGATGGTAAACCTGTTGTTATAGATAAAGCATTTGGATTTAAAAACGCAATCAAAAAAAATATAGCAATTATTACTGAAAAATCAGCTAATAGATCTATTAAAGGCTACTTCTTCTCTCACGCAGGCTTGAGTGATGATATGAAAGAATATTATCTCAAAAACTTAGAAGAGATTTTTGGATGCCCGCCTCTTGAAAATGCTGTAGTTTCACCATGTCTTGTAAGTCATGTAGGTTATGGTGCTATATCTGTAGGTGTCACTTATAAGGACTAATAAAAAATATAAACAAAAAAACAAGCTCTATTTTAGGGCTTGTTTTTTTTTATATTATTTAGTTGTTATAAATTGGTGTTAAAATATTTTAACTCACAAGCTCATCAAACAACATTCTACTTCCCACTACTCCACCCACCTATAGAAATCAAAAAAGATAAACATAAAACAAGATCTATTAATAAATATATAAAAATTGTGGGTTAAGAGAATTGGATAGGCTTGATAAAGGGCATGACGTAAAAGAGAGTTTAAGACAGATCTCTTTATTGTTACTTAGATTGTTTTGCTAATGTCATAGTATTTAATAATAAGGATACGATAGTCATAGGACCTACTCCTCCTGGTACAGGTGTAATGGCAAAAGCTTTGTCTTTGACTGAGTTAAAATCCAGATCACCTTGTATTTTATACTTACTAGTTAGTGGATCTAAAATTCTAGTTATACCTACATCAATAGCTACAACACCTTCTCTAACCATATCTCCAGTAATAATATTAGGTATTCCAGTCGCTGCAATAATAATATCTGCTTTCTTACTGTGTACAGAAAGATCTTTAGTACGAGAATGAGCAAGGGTGACCGTTGCATGTTCTTCCATAAGAAGAATCGCCATAGGTTTTCCTACAAGATTACTTCGTCCAATAATAAGAGCCTCTTTTCCTTCTAAAGAATAGTTAGGGATAGATTTAAGTAATGCCATTACTCCCGTTGGAGTACAAGGAGCAAAAGAACTTTGTCCTGAAAAGAACATTCCCAAATTAAAAGGATGAAAACAATCTACATCTTTATTAGGAGAGATACTATTTATTACTGCACTACTATCAATACGAGATGGTAAAGGAAATTGTACTAAAATTCCATGAACTAAAGGATTGTTATTAAGTTGATTAATAGTATTTATAATTTGTGCCGTAGTGGCAGTATCATCAAAATTGAAATCGAATGACTCAAAACCTACTTCTTTACAAGTTTTAATTTTAGATTTAACATATACAGAAGATGCAGGATCAGACCCTACTAAAACAGTTGCCAATCCTGGCTTAAAACCTAATTCATCGCATTCTTTTTTAATATCTAATTTAATTTTTTCTACAATATCTTTACTATTTAAAAGGTGCATACAATGTCCTTAGTTTATTTATGAGAGACCACTTATGATACCTTCATCGTCTATATCAATTCTTAACATAGCAGGACTTTTAGATAGTCCTGGCATATCAATAATATTGCCCGCCATAACAATAATATATTTTGCTCCCATGGCAACCCTTACAGACTGTATGGTAAAATCAAAATCTTTTGGACACCCTCTAAGTTTAGCGTTGTCAGAAAAAGATGATGGAGTTTTAGAGATACATATAGGTAAATGAAGATGAGTTAATTTTTGAATTTCCATTTCAGCTTCAGGAGTATATATTATATTTTTTGCTCTGTAAATTTTATGGACAATGGTAGCTATTTTTTCTTTGAGAGAAATATCTAAAGGGTAAAGAGGAGCATATTTAGAAGGCTTATTTTCGATTTCTTTGATTACAGTTTTTACCAGCTCTACCCCACCTCGTCCACCATTTTCAAATATGGTACAAAGTTCTACAGGAATATTGATACTATTACAAAAATCAATAAGCATTTGTATTTCTGAATTGGTATCAGTTGGAAATTTATTGATAGCAATAACAATTGGAATATTAAATAATTGAAGATTCTCTACATGTTGTTTAAGGTGTGCAAATCCTTCTTTTAATGCTGGAATATTTTCTACAGTATAGTCTTCGGCATATCCATGATATTTAAGTGCTCTTATGGTAGCAACAAGCACAACAGCATCAGGATGTAGATTGCCTTGACGGCATTTTATATTTAAAAATTTCTCAGCTCCTAAATCAGCTCCAAATCCTGCCTCTGTTATGGTATAATCAGAAAGGGATAAAGCCATTTTAGTAGCAATAAGAGAACTGCAACCATGAGCTATATTAGCAAATGGTCCTCCATGAATAAATACAGGTGTATTTTCGATTGTTTGAACGATATTAGGACAGATAGCATCTTTAAGTAAAGTACACACGGCACCTGTTATTCCTAATTGTTCTACGGTTATAGTTTGTTCGTCTGTGGTATAAGCGACTACGATCTTAGATATTCTATCACGAAGATCTTTAAAAGAATCGGCTAAACATAATACTGCCATAATCTCTGAAGATGCAGTAATTTGAAAAGAACTTTCTCTTCCATTTACAATGATTTTTCTTAATGATCTATCATTAATATCTATAGCTCGTTTCCATACAATCTGTTTAATGCTACTAGATATTTCATCACTATGAAAAATATAGTTTTCGATTGCTGAGGCAATGAGATTATGGGCTGAACTTACTGCATGCATATCTCCAGTGAAATGTAAGTTAATATCTTCCATAGGTAAAACTTGAGAATATCCTCCACCTGTAGCTCCGCCTTTAATTCCAAAAACAGGTCCTAAAGATGGTTCACGAAGTGCAGCAATAGCATTGTATCCTAAATGACAAAAAGATTGTGTTAACCCTATTGAAACAGTTGTTTTACCTTCTCCTGCCTTAGTAGGACTTATAGCTGTTACAAGTATTAATTTACCAGTAGTTTTTTTTTGATAATCCTTTAAAATATCTATATTAATTTTTGCTTTATATTTTCCATAGGGTTCTAAATATTTTTCGTCTATATTACAAGATTTAGCGATTTCTGTAATAGGTAATAAAGTTGCTTCTTGTGCTATTTGTATATCAGTGTTCACACTTGTCTCCTGCATAAATTGTATTAAACATTTAATCTTGTATCCATTCCCAATAAATTTTGATATTTTAATAAGATAGGATTGACCTCTTCTATTAAGAAATCATCAACTTGTTCTGAAGAAAATCCAATAAAATTTTTAGGTTCTAATAATTGGATAAGTTTTTCTTTATCCAGTGAAAAAGATTTATCATTGATAATTCTTTCTATAAGATCATTCTCAAGTCCTTCTATTTTAACTTGTTTTCCTGCTTCCATAGAATGTAGTCTGATTTTTTCATGCAACTCTTGTCTATCTCCACCATTCTTAACACATTCCATAATAATATATTCTGTTGCCATAAATGGTAATTCTGCCATAATATGTTTTTGTATCATTTTCGGATAGACAACTAGCCCTTCTAAAACATTCTTCCAAATAATCAAAATTGCATCTACTGCTAAAAATGCTTGAGGAACAGTTAATCTTTTATTAGCAGAATCATCTAAAGTTCTTTCAAACCACTGAGTAGAAACAGTCATTGCTGTACTCTGCTGTAAAGCAATGACAAACTTGGCCAATGATGATATTCTTTCACTACGCATAGGATTTCGTTTATATGCCATTGCAGATGATCCTATTTGATTTTCTTCAAATGGCTCTTCAATTTCTTTTAAATGTTGTAATAATCTTAGATCATTAGTAAATTTATGAGCACTTTGAGCAATATTAGAAAGAAGGTTTGAGATCTCTGAATCTACTTTTCTATCATAGGTTTGACCTGTTACTATAAATCTTTTATTAAATCCCATTTTTTCTGTAATTCTAAGATCTAGTTCTTTTACTTTTTTATAATCTCCATCAAAGAGCTCTTGAAAACTAGCTTGTGTTCCTGTAGTTCCTTTAACGCCTCTAAATCTTAAAGTTTCTTGACGAAATTCTAATTCTTCTAAATCTAATAATAAACTCTGCAACCACAGAGTAGCTCTTTTGCCTACGGTAGTTAATTGAGCTGCTTGGAAATGGGTAAATCCTAAAGTTGGAAGGTCTTTATATTTATCTGCAAATTTAGCCAATCCATCAATTACATTGATAAGTTTCTTTTTTGTAAGATTAAGTGCTTCTTTAATTTGGATAAGATCTGTATTGTCTCCAACAAAGGCACTTGTTGCTCCTAGATGTATGATCCTCATTGCTTTTGGAGCAGCTTCTCCAAATGTATGTACATGAGCCATAACATCATGTCTGAATTTTTTTTCCATTTCTTGGGCTAATTCATAATCAATATTATCAATATTTTGTTTCATTTGTTCTAATTGTTCTTCTGTAATATCTAAGCCTAATTCTTTTTCTGTTTCAGCTAATACATACCATAGTTTTCTCCATGTAGAAAATTTAAAACTTGGAGAAAAAATTTTTAACATTTCTTTAGAACTATATCTTTCTACTAGAGGATTTGAATATATATTTTTGTCCATTGACAGATCCTTTGATTTTATTTACTATTATCACACATTTTAGATCCAATATCATTTCTATAAAATAACTTTTCACTTTTTATTTGCTTGACATTATCGTATGCTTTTTGTTTTGCCTCTTCTAATGTTGTACCATAAGACACGACAGATAATACTCTACCGCCATTACTTTGCAAAACACCATTCTCCATTTTAGTCCCCATATGAAATAATAAAGCATCTAAATCATTAGGAATTTTTATAGGAGCACCTATTGTTGATGATTGAGGATAATTTTCTGAAGCCATGACTACAGCTACTGTATACCTATCATCCCAAGTTAATAAAGTAGTTTTATTATCTAAAATGTTTAAGATTACTTCAATAAGGTCTGTTTTCATTCTAGGTAATATTCCTTCTGCTTCAGGATCTCCAAATCGTGCATTAAATTCTATCGTCTTTACACCTTGATTTGTTAGCATTACTCCTGCAAATAAAAATCCCTTAAAAGGCATTCCTTCTGCTTTCATACCTATAAGCATAGGTTTCATAATTTGATCTATAGTATCTTGGACAATAGATTGGTCTATTTTATCAACAGGAGAATAGACACCCATTCCACCGGTATTAGGACCTTCATCATTATCAAAAACTCTTTTATGATCTTGGGCAACTTCTAAAGGAATTATTATATCTTCATGAACAATAGCTATAAGAGAAAATTCAAATCCCTCTAAATATTCCTCTATCACTACTTTATTAGGTATAGAAAAAATTTGTTCTAAGGCTTCCAAAGCTTCTTTTTTTGTAAAAGCAACAGTAACGCCTTTTCCTGCTCTTAATCCATCTTCTTTAATGACAATAGGGATAGTTCTTGTATTCAAATAATCAATGGCTTCTTTTTTATCATCAAAGCTTTGAAATTCAGAAGTAGGTATATCATATTTTTTCATCATTTTTTTTGCAAAATCTTTACTTGATTCTATTTGAGCCGCTAATTTATTAGGGCCGAATATTTTTAGATTTCGTTTTTCAAATTCATCAACAATACCTAAAGCTAAACTGCTTTCAGGACCTACTATTGTTAAATCAATTTTTTCTTTCTCTGCAAATTCAGCAAGTCCTTGAACATCGTCATCATTAATATCAACTAATGAACCTTCTGTCATACCAATATTACCAGGAGCGATAAATATCTCTTTAACTAAAGGACTCTGAGCTGTTTTCCAAGCAAGCACATGTTCTCTTCCACCTTTACCAACAATTAAAACTTTCATGTGTTCTCCTATTTAATGTTTAAAGTGTCTCATATTAGTAAAGATCATTGTTATGCCATGTTTATTACATTCTTCTATAGAAAGATTATCTTTGATAGATCCACCAGGTTGAATAATTGCTTTAATTCCATATTGAACTGCTAATTCAACAGTATCTGCCATAGGGAAAAAAGCATCAGAAGCTAATACAGCACCTTTACATAAATCTCCACCTTGACTTAAGGCAATTTGAGCAGCTCCAACTCTATTCATTTGTCCAGCTCCTATTCCTATGGTTTGACCATTTTTTCCAATAACAATAGCGTTTGATTTGACATGTTTTACAACTTTCCATGTGAATAACAAATCTTTTATTTCTTCTTCTGTAGCTTGTTTATTAGTAACTACTTTCCAATCATTTTTATCAATGGGTTGAGAATCAATATCTTGAACCAACAAACCATCCATAACAGAAACTACTTTTTGATGATTATTAATAGTGCTATCCATTACTAATTTCATAATTCTAATATTTTTCTTCTGTATTAAAATATCTAAAGCCTCTTGTTCAAAGCTAGGGGCAATAACAATTTCTAAAAATATTTCTCCTATTTTTTGAGCTACTTCTTTAGTGATTTCTCTATTACTTACAATAATCCCACCAAAAATAGAAACTGAATCTGCTTCATAAGCTCTATTCCAAGCTTCAAGAATGTTTTTTCCATTTCCTACTCCACAGGGATTCATATGTTTTACCGCTACTACAGTAGGCTCATCAAATTCTTTTAATATTTCTAAAGCTGCATTTCCATCTTGAATATTATTAAAGGATAATTCCTTTCCGTGTAATTGAATAGCAGATGCCATAGAATATCCTATAAAAGATGTTTTATAGAATCCTGCACTTTGATGAGGATTTTCTCCATAACGAAGATCTTGTATTTTATCATAAGTTAATGTTATACTTTCTGGAAATTTTTCTCCTACCTTTTTAGTAAGATATTCTGCTATTAAAGCATCATAAGCTGCCGTATGTCTAAATACTTTTGCTGCTAAGTATTCTTTTGTCTCTGTTGTTGTATCTTTTATAGTTTTAAGTTCTGTTATTATTTTAGGATAATCTTGAGGGTCTACTATCACGGTGACAAATTTATAATTTTTAGCAGCAGACCTTAACATACTAGGACCACCAATATCTATATTTTCTATTAATTCTTCATGGCTAACACCTTGCTTAGCAAGAGTTTCTTTAAAAGGATAAAGATTTACTACCACCATATCAATTAAATCTATTTGATTTTCTTCTAATGCTTTTAAGTGTTCTTTATTATCTCTTACACAAAGTAAAGCTCCATGGACATTTGGATGTAATGTTTTTACTCTTCCATCCATAATCTCTGGAAAATTAGTTACTTCTGATATTCCTATCGTTTTAATTTTTGCATCATCTAGAGTCTTTTTAGTTCCTCCAGTAGAAACAATCTCATAACCCAAAGCAAGTAATTCTTCTGCAAAATTTATTAATCCTGTTTTATCTGATACACTAATTAATACTCTTTTCATATATTTATGCTCCTATCAAACAATGATTTTAATACTTCTGGATAAACGATATGTTCTCTTTCATGTATTTTATTTGTTAATTCTTCTTTATTCCACAAGGGATTGATATCTATTCTTTCTTGATAAATAATTTCTCCTGTATCTATCCCTTCATCTACGTAATGTATAGTAATTCCTGTCTGAGAATTCTTAGATCTAAACACATCTCCTATACTATCTCGTCCAGGAAATTCAGGTAAATAAGAAGGGTGAATATTAATGATTTTTTTTTCAAAATTTCTTAATAACTCAGATGAAATAATTCTCATATAACCTGCTAATACAATATATTCTATAGAATATTCTTTTAAGATACTAAAGATATTTTTCTCATATTCACTTTTTGAAGTGAAATTTTTAGGATTTATAAATTTACTTCTAATTCCTAAATTTTTAGCCCTATCTAAAGCAAAAGCATCCTCTTGATCTACAATCAATAATTCTATACTATAGTTTTTATCTTTAGCTTGAACTAATTTTTCAAAATTACTTCCATTTCCAGAGGCGAAAACAGCAATTTTTACCATATTAAGTTCACTCCACTGCCTTTTTCTACTGTTCCTAAAACACAAGGCTTTTCCCCCATGTTAGTAAGTTTTTCCATAAGCTTATCTTTGTTTTTTAATGATAGAATAAATATAAATCCTATTCCCATATTGAATACATTATACATTTCATCTTTAGGCATATCAGCTTGATTTTCTAAAAAATGATAAATAGGTAAGGAAACAATGTTTTTTGTATCTATTCTTACTCCAAGACCTTCTGGTAAAATTCTAGGAATATTTTCATAAAATCCTCCCCCTGTAATATGAGACATTCCATTAATTTCTATCTGTTGAAGAACTGTTAATACTGTTTGTACATAAATTCTAGTAGGTGTCAATAATTCCTCACCTAACGCTTGTGATAACCCTTCGTATTGAGTCTTAAGGTCAAGATTCTTATCTTTAATAATTTTTCTTACAAGAGAAAATCCATTAGAATGAACTCCACTAGAAGGAAGTCCTATCAAAACATCTCCTTCTTGTACTTTTTGACCTGTGATTAATTTTGATTTTTCTACAACACCTACAGTAAAGCCTGCTATATCATAATGACCGTCTTGATACATTCCTGGCATTTCAGCCGTTTCACCACCAATCAATGCACAATTTGCATCTACACAGCCATCAGCGACACCTTTAATAATAGATTCTATTTGTTCTGGATAATTTTTGCCTACCGCAATATAATCTAAAAAATAAAGTGGTTTTGCTCCTTGCACAATAATATCATTCACACACATTGCAACGACATCTTGTCCAATGGTATCATGTTTATTCATTTCAAAGGCAAGCATTAATTTAGTACCAACACCATCTGTGCCACTTACAAGTACAGGTTCTTTAATATCTAAAGTAGATAGATCAAACATCCCACCAAAAGCACCTAAACTATTCATCATGCCTTTTACTTCTGTTCTTTTTACATGATTTTTAATTCTTCTTACAGATTCATAACCAGCTTCTAAATCAACGCCAGCTTGTTTATATTTATCACTCATGCAAACCTCTATTTATTTATATTTTCTAATAGACTAAACATACTTGTTGGATATTTTCCTGTAAAACATGCCATACAAATATTTGTACCCAATCCTTCATACATTCCTTCTTCAGATAAGAATGTTAGAGATTCTGCTTTTATAAATTTTGCTAATTCTTCAGGATTGTATTGTACACTGATTAATTCATTATAACCAGAAATATCTACTCCATAAAAACAAGGACTAACAAGAGGTGGTGAAGCTACTCTCATATGAACTTCTATAGCACCAGCATCTTTTAATAATTGTATAATATGCTTTGAAGTTGTACCTCTTACAATAGAATCATCTACCAAAACTACTCTTTTGCCTTTTACCACATCAGGCATAGCAGAAAGTTTCATCTTTACGCCTCTTTCTCTTTGTTTTTGTGTAGGTTTAATAAAGGTTCTTCCTATATATCTACTTTTTACAAATCCAATTTCATAAGGAATTCCTGAATAATCAGCATACCCCATAGCTGCAGAAAGAGAAGAATCAGGTACACCTATGACAATATCAGCTTCAGCAGGACTTTCTTTGGCTAATATCTGTCCACATTTTCTTCTACTCACATGAACATTTAAACCATTAATATTACTATCTGGTCTCGAAAAATAAACATATTCCATTGCACACATTTTATTTTGGGTATGCTCTGTATATTGTTTTGATGTAATAGAATCTTTTGTTACAGTTACTACTTCTCCTGGATTGATAGATCGCATAAAAGTTGCCCCTATAATTTCAAAAGCAGAGCTTTCTGAGCTAAATATATAACCGTCTTCTAACTTTGCCATTGATAAGGGTCTCAATCCATTTTTATCTCTGATAACAAATAACGCATCTTTAGTCATAATAATAAAAGAAAAAGCTCCTTCTAATCTTGGTAAAGATTTCATTATTCTTTCATGAAATTCACCTGATTCTCTTTGAATCAAATGACCAATAATCTCACTATCAGATGTTGTGTGAAAAACACTACCCGTTGCTTCTAATTGCATTTTCAATTCTTTTGCATTAACTATATTTCCATTATGAGCAATGGTAAAATCACCTGTATGAGATCTAATAAGAATAGGCTGTACATTTTCTATACATTGCCCTCCTGTTGTTGAATATCTTACATGCCCTATAGCTATCTGTCCGGGAAGATGTTCTAATTTTTCTATATTAAAAACTTCTGTAACTAGACCTTCACCTTTTTCTCGCACAATGTCTTTACCATCTGTAGATGATATACCAACACCTTCTTGTCCTCTATGTTGTAAAGCATGTAGACCGTAATAAGTTAATAGGGCAGCCTCTTCAACATTAAAAACGCCAAAAACGCCACATTCTTCATTTAATTTATCACCTAAGAAATAATCTAATTCTGATCTCATGATTATACCATCCCTTTAATTCTACGTAATACTTCTTGATAAGCATCCTCTACGCCACCAAGATCTCTTCTAAATCGATCTTTATCTAACTTTTGCTGAGTTTCTTTATCCCATAAACGGCAACAATCTGGTGAAATTTCATCTGCTAAAATGATTATTCCTTGAGAATCTTTACCAAATTCAATCTTAAAATCTACTAGTTCAATATTTATTTTATTAAAAAATTCTTTTAATAATTCATTAATTTTTGTTGTCTGCAAATATATTTCATTTAATTCTTCTTTAGTTGCAATCCCTAAAGCTATAGCATGATGATCATTGATCATAGGATCGCCTAGTTCATCTTTTTTATAACATATTTCAATGATGGCTTGTGGTAGTTTTTTCCCTTCTTCTATTCCTAGTAGTTTTGCCGTAGAACCAGCAAGGGTATTTCTAACAATCACTTCCAAAAGTATAATATTTACTTTTTTACATCGTTGAGCTCTATCAGATAAATTTTCAATAAAATGAGTTTGTATTCCATTAATATTCAGATATTCAAAAATTATTGTAGTAATTTCTTTGTTGAGGATTCCTTTGTTTAGAATCGTTCCTTTTTTTACATTATTAAAAGCAGTAGCATCATCTTTATAATAAATAATCACTTCATCTGAATTATCAGTACTGTAGACTTTCTTTGCTTTACCTTCATATATCATGTTTTTTTCTAGTAACACCATTGTGAACCTCTTATTATTTATTTTTAAAATAGTTAATTCCATTACTAAAAATATCTTGGAATTTATTACCATCAATATTTTGAAACAATCCTTCTTCATACCGTTCAGAATGTCCCATTCTGCCTAATATTCGTCCACAAGGAGATATGATGCCTTCTATAGCATGATAAGATCCATTAAGATTAAATTCTTTATCCATGGTCGCTTCACCTTCGTTAGTACAATATTGAAAAGCAATTTGTCCATTTTCAAATAATTCTTTTGCTAATTTTTCATTTATCACAAATTTTCCCTCTCCATGAGAAAAAGGTATGTTAAAAATGTCTCCTTCTTTAAAAGAATTTAGCCATGGGGAATTTGTTGAATTTACCTTTATAGAAGTAAGTCTTGAAACATGTCTATTAATATTATTTTTAAATAGTGTTGGAGAATCTTCAGTAAGAGAGGATAAATTACCATAAGGTAAAAGCCCTGATTTTACAAGTGCTTGAAATCCATTACATATACCTAATATTAAGCCATCATTTGCTAATAAATGTTCAATACTATTTTTGATTTTTTGATTTTGCAAAATGTTTGCAATAAATTTACCAGATCCATCAGGCTCATCTCCTGCACTAAATCCTCCAGGAATAGTAAATATTTGTGTGTTCTTAATTTTTTCTGCTAATAAATCAATACTATTTTTAATCTCTTGTACATTTAGATTATTAAAAACGAATATATCTACTTCTCCTCCCGCTGTTTCAAAAGCTTTTTTAGTATCATATTCACAATTAGTTCCTGGAAATACCACTACTAAAACTTTTGGAGTTTTATAATGAGTCTTAGCTTTAAGGATCTCTTTTTTTATTGTGGGAATAGCTAATATTTCTCCTTTATTCTCTATATTATAAGGATATAATTTTTTATAGGTATTTTCCCATGATGTAATTAACTCTTCTATATCTATACTAGTATCGTTGATAATAATTTGTTGTTCTGTTGTAGTACCTAATAAAATTCCAAACTCTAATATTTCATTTGATTCGACAATCATATCACCTATTCTTATATCAAAAAGATTCTCAGTAGTTTTAACATCCACTCCAATTTTATTACCAAAACTCATTTTAGCAAGAGCTTCCCCTATACCACCAAATTTCACTGTCATTGCTGAAATAATATTTTTATTCAGGATCTCTTTTCTTATTAAATTAAAATTTATTTTTATTTGTTGGTAATTAGGATAATTATCTTCTAGTGAATCTGATTTAATATAATAAATATAAGAATTTACTTTTTTAAATTCTGGTGAAATAATATTATCTGTATGCTCTGTTGTTACAGCAAAAGAAATCAATGTGGGAGGAACATCTAAATCTTGAAAAGAACCACTCATACTATCTTTCCCACCAATAGCAGGAGTTTCAAATTGTATTTGAGCTTCAATAGATCCTAAAAGAGCCTCAAAAGGTTTTCCCCATCTGATATTATCTTTTCCTAATCGTTCAAAATATTCTTGAAAAGACAACCTTGCTTTTTTATAATCTCCCCCTGCAGCAACTATTCTTGCTAATGATTCGATCACAGCATATTGAGCGCCTAAATAAGGAGAATATTCTGATACAAAAGGATTGTATCCATAAGCTAAAATAGAACATGTATTAGTAAATTTATCCGTAGGTAATTTTTGAACACTAGCTTCAGCTTCTGTTAATTGAAACTTTCCACCATAAGGCATTAATACGGTACTCCTACCTATAGAGGAATCAAACATCTCTACCATACCTCTTTGTGAAGCCATATTTTGACTAGCTAATATAGTAAATAATTCTGATTTGATATTTTGAGATGGTGAATATTGAAATGGGTTTTTAATTGAAGAATCTTTTACTAGTATGTTTTGTTCTTGTCTTACCCCATTCGTATCCAAAAACTTTCTTGAAAGATTGACTAATACTTTGTTATTGTATTTAATAACTAAACGTTCTTGATCGGTAACTACAGCTACAACAGAAGATTCTAGATTTTCATCTTGTACTAATTGCTGAAATAATTCTCTATCTTTTTCTTCTATTACCACAGCCATTCTTTCTTGAGATTCAGAAATTGCTAATTCTGTTCCATTTAGTCCTTGGTATTTTACGAGCACCTTATCAAGATTGATTTCTACACCACTAGCAATCTCTCCTATTGCTACACTTACTCCACCAGCACCAAAATCATTTGATTTTTTAATGAGTTTAATAACTTTAGGGTTTCTAAATAATCTTTGTATTCGTCTTTCGATAGGTGCATTTCCTTTTTGGACTTCAGAAGCACATTTTTCTAATGAGTTTGTATCATGTTCTTTTGATGAGCCTGTTGCTCCACCTATACCATCTCTACCTGTTCTTCCACCAAGTAAAATAACAAGATCTCCAGATTCAGCACTTTCTCTTCTTACATATTCTTTTTTAACAGCTCCAACAACTGCTCCAACTTCCATTCTTTTTGCCTTATAGCCATCATGAAATATTTCTTTTACAAAGCTTGTAGCTAGACCTATTTGGTTACCATAAGAAGAATATCCATGAGCAGCTCCCTTAGAAATTTTTTCTTGAGGTAATTTGTTAGCTAAAGTTTTATTCAAATCTTCTGTAATATTTCCTGCACCAGTAATTCTCATTGCTTGATAGACATAAGATCTACCAGATAAAGGATCTCTTATAGCACCCCCTATACAAGTGCTTGCTCCACCAAAGGGTTCTATTTCTGTAGGATGATTGTGGGTTTCATTTTTAAACATGAGTAGCCATTTTTCTGTTTTACCATCTATATCAACATCAATTTCTATACTACAAGCGTTAATCTCTTCTGATATTTCCATATCATCAAGTTTTCCAATTTTTCTAAAATATTTACCTACAATCGTTGCCATATCCATAAGAGTCATTGCTTTTTTATTATTATGTACTGTTTCTCTTAAAGCAAGATAAGACTCAAAAGATTTTTGTATTTGTTTTTGTAATAATTGACTCTCTATATTAATTTCTTTAAGATGAGTTTCAAAAGTAGTGTGTCGACAATGATCTGACCAATAGGTATCTAAAACTTTAATTTCTGTTTCTGTAGGATCTCGTTTTTCTTCTTTTTGAAAATAATCTTGAATATGTTTTAAATCGTCTAAGTTCATTGCTAATTGATGATGTGTTAAAAATTCTTTTAATTCTTCTTCTCTATAATTAATAAAATTTATATAAATAGGTATTTCTGCAATTTCTATATTATCATCTCTATCTAAACAAGAAAGGTTTTTCTCTCTCATTTCTATAGGATTTATGAGATAGTTTTTGATCTTTTGGAAATCATTAATCATTCCATGAAAAACAAGGAGTTGCCCACTATTAATGGTAACTCCCTCTTTGTTATTAAGTAGCATTAGGCACTGTTCTGCAGAATCAGCCCTTTGATCGTACTGGCCTGGTAAAAATTCTAAAGCTAGATATTGTTTGTTTGCTAAATCAACAGAATCCACAACATTATCTGTTACTAATTCTGCTAATATATTATTTTTGAGAAGAGTAAAATCTTCTTCTATCCCATTAAATATATCATAAATATTATAGAGATCAATTTTTTCTAATTGTGTTTCTTTTAACTGTTCCACAAGCTCATTTTTTAGTGATAAACTTTCTACCTGAAAATCTATTTTTTTAGTGACAAACATTCTTCTATTCATACTATTTAAAACCCCTCAGCTAATTGTATTAGTTTTTCAAGATCTTCACCTAAATAATTAATATGTCCCATTTTTCGATCTTGTTTCCATTCTGTTTTTTTATAAAGATGTACCTTCGTCATTTTATCATTCACTAAATTTTTTACTTTTTCTTTATCTTGCCCTAAAATATTTAACATTACAACTGGGCTTAATAATTGTGGAGTAGGAAGATCTTCCCCTAAAATACTCTTAATATGAAGATCAAACTGAGAATAATCACAAGCGTCTAAAGTGTAGTGAGCAGTATTATGAGGTCTGGGTGCCATTTCGTTAAAATAAATATCATCGCCTTTAATAAAAAACTCTATACCTAAAGAACCAACAAATTCTAAAGAAGTAATAATGTTTTTTGCAATTTCTTGAATTATTTGTTCCAAATAAGTGTCTATTCTTGCTGGGACAATAGTCATGGATAATATTCCATTTTTATGTATATTTTCTCCTATAGGAAAACATACCACATCTTTATTAGTACTGCGTACCACAAGACAAGAAACTTCTTTATCAAAATCAATCATCTTTTCAAGGATATAATTTCCAGTTTTTATGTCTACTTGTTCAAGCTCTTCTTGAGTTTCTATTTTCCATTGTCCTTTTCCATCATAACCACCTGAACAAGTTTTTAAGATACAAGGAAATTTTAATTGTTCTATTGCTTTTATCAGTGTTTCTTTATTTGTAACTTCTAAAAAAGAAGCTGTTTGAATACCTAATGCCAATACAGCAGTTTTTTCTCTTATTCTATGTTGGCTAATATAAAGAGGTTGTTTACCTTGAGGGATATTAGCTTTTTGTTCTTGAATAAAATCAATAGCATCACTAGGAACATTTTCAAACTCATAAGTAATTACATCTGAGTAGTCACATAATACTTTTAAGGCATCTTTATCATCATAAGATTTTACGAGATGTTCTGTTGCACTATGTTTACCACAAGAATCCTCACTAGGATCTAAAATCATAGATTCATATCCATTCTTATTTGCAGAATCACAAAGCATTTTTGCTAATTGACCACCACCAAGTATTCCTATCTTTTTAGCCATTACTCAACCTCACTACTTGACAGAACAGAATTTTTCATATTTTCTCTATATATTCTTACTTTTTCAGAAAGATTTTGATCACTAATTGCTAATATCTGAATTGCTAAGAGTCCTGCATTTTTTGCCCCATTAACAGCTACTGTCGCTACAGGAATTCCTCCAGGCATTTGAACAATAGATAATAAGGAGTCCAATCCATTCAGTGATTTACTCTGTACAGGAACACCTATCACAGGAAGTTCTGTTAAACTAGCCACCATACCTGGAAGATGAGCAGCTCCACCAGCACCAGCAACGATTACATTGATGCCTCTAGCTTTGGCTTTTTGTGCATACTCAAACATTAATTCTGGGGTTCTATGTGCTGAAATAATTTTCACCTCATATGGGACTTTAAATTCTTTTAAAATTGTTACACATTCATTCATAATAGGAAGATCTGACCTACTACCCATTATTACTCCAACTTTTATCATGAACTCCATCCTTCTGAGTAAAAATACAATATTCTATATAAATATTCATTTAATACGGTATTATATTTTTGTTATTTATATTGTTTTGTGTTATAAAATTTAAACGAAAAAGAGGAATCGCAATAGCAATTCCCTACAAAGAACAATCGAATAGACAATATTCGATATATCCTGTAGTCTGCCTATTTACGGTAGCAGGTAGAAACTCGTTGACCTTATCTCAACTATTATACAAGTTCTGATCCATATAAGATCATTTATAAATTAGTATAACATAAATAAAAAAAATTTACAAGATAATAATCTACTTAAATAAATTTTATAAATAAAAATTTTTTAATAT
>CAMRBT010000009.1 GCA_947040475.1 uncultured Brevinema sp. | reverse complement strand
ATAGTGGATTTAGTATAATATATTTCATGCATTTAGTCAACGCTATATAGAAAATCCCCCAAATTAATGGAGGATATAGATTGTTTTAATATTATCTGATTAGAAATCATTATTTAGCTCTATAGGATAGTTTAGATTTCTCAATTTCTACATAATATATACCATAATGAGATAAAAATTCTTTTATAGTGATTTCATCTAGTTTACAAGAAGATCCTATAATAATTTTTTTGATGGGACTATGTTTATGTTTAGCATCATCCAACTCTACTTTTGTAGAGGTAGACCAAGTTTTTTCACTCTTCTTAAAAACATCTTCGAATTTTCTATCTATATAGGGAACAAGTTTTTTATTCGTTACACAAAATGACAAACTTTTATCTGTTTTATTTGAGTTACCTATTTTGCTTACACCACTTATAAATCTCCATTCTTTTTCTTCTTTAAAATTAGTGTTTTTTAAAGAAGAGATTAGTTCACCCCATTTTTTCGCTAAAATTCTGTAGTCTTGATTGGGGAATTCGTTTTTATCTTCTATGGCTTCATTTATTTGTTGTTGTTGTTTTTTACGATTATACAAGACTTGTTGTAAACTATGAAAGTACTCTGTTCCTGAATTTTTATCTTTAAATATATCTGTATCTTTAAGTATAGAAAAATCAAAACCTATAGAAACACCTTCTGCATTATCTCCATAACCTCTCCATTGACTTAATAAGTCTCTCTCTTCGCAAAAACACATAGCATAGATTCTCATAGCATATCGAAATTTTTTCTCAATTTTGTATTTATCCTCTGCTTCCCCCAATAAATCCATTCCATAATGTAGTTCTTCCGCATCATTCATGTATTGTATATTTGTTAATCGTAGTGTTTGATTTTTGATGATTTGGAAAAAAGTTTCTACACTACAATAGTGGTATAATAATTTTGACATGTTATTGCTCCTAAGTTTATAATATATTATATGATAAAATATTATAAAAATCAACGAACAAAAAACAACTTGACAGGGTTTTCTCTTTTTTAATTATTTTTACTAATACCAACTTGACAAGATTTTGTTTTTGTGATATAATAATAATGCAATTACTTTTATAGATTGGTAACAATCTTTTGTTTCTATTAGTATATAAAACTAATAGAGTTTTCGTTGTGAAAACTTTTTTTTGTTTTAAAGGTATTTTTGCCTATACTTTTTGTGTCTGGATGTTTGTTTTAATGCCGAACCATCGGTATCTTTATATTACTTGCTCATAGCAGTTGTATATTTTTAGATGGTTCGGTATTAAGTAGAAATATTTAGATTCGTATCTATAAAAGTAATTGCAATACAGCTGTTATGAGCTTTTTGCAGAGATTCTTATATTACTTGCTCATAGCAGTTGTATATTTAAAGTCTATGAGTGTTAAATAGAAATATTTAGATTTCTCTATCTTTAAGTGTTTTCAAATACAGCTGTTATGAGCTTTTTGCAGAGATTTTTATATCAATAGCTCATAGTAGTTTGTGTATTTAAGCGTTACAGTACTAAGTAGAAATATTTAGATTATAATCTTGGATGATAGCAGCACGAACTCTATGGGCTTTACTATTTTCAGGAGTAGATAAGCACTGGACACCTTATATATTATTAATAACAGTATGGCTAATATTCCAATATGTTGGGTCGGATATTCTATCTTTGTACACGTAGGATATACTGACTGCTAGATCCCTCTCATACCTATTTTAGGTATGGGGGATTTTTTTGATTAACTATCTATGATTCCTAAACTTATATATTTTTCTTATTGACAATCTTGTGATAATGCAATATACTATAAATATAACTATATAAATAAAAACAAAGAGGATCTGATGAAAATAATATTATTATTTTGTTTGATAAGCTTACCAATAAGTGGCTATACTCAATTCGTAACTAGAGATGTAGAATCTCAAGAACTCTCAGCTGAATCTAAAATCCTTATAGAACAAGCAAAAAAAAATACTATGAGTTCTTCTAAAAGAAAAAGTTCAGTACAAGATGCAGAAGGTTTTAATTTAGCTATTACTTCTAGTTTTACTGGGGGATTTATTCCTATATACTCATCTTTTTATGATTTTGATATTGCAGCAGATTTTTTTAACGCTACCTCTTTAGAAATTTATCTACCAGCATTGGAATTTTCTCCAAAAACTAGATTGTTGCTAACAGTACGTTTTTTCACTCCTGTATTAGGTGATGGAATAGGGAACTCTATGTTTCTGCCTCGTCTTGGTTATGGAATAGGTGTTTCCAAAATAGTTTCTGATAAAAGAAATAAAAACGGAAAAGGTTTAACAACTAGTATGAACTTCTTATTTGCTCAAGATTTTAATTTCTTAGAGCGAGAAACTGTTAATCCTTTTATTGAAGCAGCTTATACAATCACTCGCTTTGATATGAGCATTCGCATGAATTTTTTTATTAGCCGTAATCTAGCTGTCATATTTGGTTTTGATATTGGTAGTGGATTCGCTTTGGAAGAATTTACTCGGGGAGATTTTGTTGGATATGACATAACAAGTATCTCTCATGTTGGTTTTACCGTAGGATTTATGATCTAGAGCTTTTATTTGTTATTCCTATTATTGAAACAGCTATGTATACAAAAACACCTTTATAAATATAAATAAAAACAAAGAGGATCTGATGAAAATAATATTATTATTTTGTTTGATAAGCTTACCAATAAGTGGCTATACTCAATTCGTAACTAGAGATGTAGAATCTCAAGAACTCTCAGCTGAATCTAAAATACTTATAGAACAAGCAAAAAAAAATACCACGGGCTCTTCTAAAAGGAAAAGTTCAGTACAAGATACTGAAGGTTTTAATTTAGCAGTCACTTCTAGTTTTACTGGGGGATTTATCCCTGATTACACATCTTCTAACGAATATGGATCTAAGGTAGATCTTTTTAATACTACGTCGTTAGAATTTTATCTACCAGCATTAGCTTCCACTCCAAAAACTAGATTTTTGATGACAGCACGTTTCTTTACTCCTGTATTAGAAGGTAATGAGAGTAGTTCTCTATACAATCTTCGGCTTGGTTATGGAATAGGCTTTTCTAGTATAATTTTTGATGGAAGAAACAAAAAAGGCCAAGGTTGGACAGGTAATATAAATTTATTATTTTCTCAAGATTTTAATTTTCTAGATCAAGATGATGAATATTATTTTATCGGAGAAAGTTCTGAGATTTCTCGTATTGATTTTAGTATGCGTTGGAATCATTTTATAAGTCGCCATCTTGCTCTTGTTTTTGGGCTTGATTTTGGTGGTGGTTTTGCTTTTGAAGAATACGAGAGACAGCTTGGTTCTGATGGATATCCTGTAGAACCTCTTACTCCTTATGGATCTGGGGTTACAGGCATTATTAATGTTGGACTAACTGCTGGGTTTATGTTTTAAGGAATTAATAAATGAAAAATTTAATGATAATAAGCTTTTTATTACTAGGATCTTGTTCCATTTCACTAGATATACCAGAAGATGTTTCACGATATTCTTTTCCAGCAGAATGGCAGGGGTATTATACACTAGTTTCGGGAGATGATGATTTTCCAAAAGAATTTAAAGTATCAGACAAATATATGAGCTACAAAGACACAACATCTCATACACAATACGATGATTTTAAGACTTATCAAATAGAAACAATAGGTAAAAACATTGAAGAGATGTTTAGTTTTGTCCCTAAAAATGCTTATAATGATTTAGAATTAATACCAACATCATATGCATTTGAAGAGGGATCTGTCCCTAATCAAATAACAGTAACAAAGATAGAGCTTTTATTTGTTATTCCTGTTTATTCTATAGCGACTTATACAAAATCTCATACAGCTCCTTAATCAATAATAATCACAAAAAATACTTTCAAATAACATTTAAAAAGCCTACTCTTATGAGTAGGCTTTTATTGATTTTCGGTCAAGTAACGAATGATAGTAGCTGCTGCCGCTGCTGCCTGTGGGGCTCTTAAAATACGAGAACCAAGGCTATAACTTTGGCATCCCCAAGAGAGAAGTTTGTCTATTTCTTTTTGGGAAAATCCACCTTCAGGGCCTATAAAAAAAGCATGTTTCTGATTGTAATCAATATTATTTAGATTTTTTGAGGGAGCATTTTCTTCTTCCCAAAAGATGATTCTTTGAGGAATGTTGCCGATTTTATTTTCTATTTCTTTAAAAGGAATAGAATCCATCACAAGACAAGGATACAATCCCCCCACTTTTTTAATAGCTTCGTTAGCGATTTTTTGTCTTCGCTCTTGTTTTTTTGAGGCTTGTTTAGCATCGAATTTGGGGATAGATCTTTCGGCAAAGAAAGGGATAATCGTTTGAATACCATGCTCTGCTAGTAAAGAAATCGTATTGTCCATGGCATCATTTTTTAATTCTCCGATAAAAGCGATAGAATGCAAAGCTCTTTCAGCACCCATTTTACTGGACAATACTTTTAGTTGAATACTTTCTTTGTCAATATGAGTGACAGATAATTCAAAGACTTGTCCAGATCCGTCAGACGCTTCTAAGAGATCCCCTAAATTTACACGAAGGACACGAGATAAGTGAGACACTTGATCTTCAGGGACAAAAAAAGTTTCGTTAATGGAGGGAATATTTGGAAAATAAAAACGACGCATACTATGATCCTTGAGATGGGAATTGTTGAATTTGACCTCTTTCTGAGGCTTGTAGAAAACTAGAGAGAATGAGTTGAGCAGCATAGCGATCGAGATTTTGTTTGAGTTTTTTACCACGCTTTCCTGTATTAATAAGGAAGTCACGGGATTCTTTTGAGCTAAGAGATTCATCTTGAAGATAAATAGGTAATTGAAACAGCCTATCTAACTTTCTGATAAACCCTAAAATATGAGGTTCTATGGCACTTTCTCCATCATGTAATGGAACGCCAACAACAAAGCCACCGATATTAAGGGTGAGAATAGCCTTACTGAGATAATCCCAAAATTCAAGATTGTTAGGGTGAACTTCATGAGGAGAGGCAATGATACGGAGCTCATCAGTGAGTGCCATTCCTATGCGTTTAGTCCCAAAATCTATTCCTAAAAGTCTACTCATAGGGATGTTGGATATCGTTTATAATATAATCGGCAACATTTTTGATAGAATCAGTACTACCTAAAGTGTCGTTTAATTTTTCTTTAGCATCTGTCATTAAATACTGTTTCATCTCAGGAGTCATATCTAAATAAAAAATAGCTTCTTGATATAAGCGTTCGGGATTTACTTCAAATTGTAAGATTTCAGGAAAAACTCTCGCATTCAAAAAAACGTTAGGCAATCCCACTAGTGTTTCATCATTTAATTTTTCAGATTTTTTTATAGTTTTAAAAGTGAGAGAACTAACCTTATAACTAATAATAGGATACATTCCTACCATTACAGACTCTAAGGTAATAGTACCAGCACTAACCAATCCAAGAGTACAGTGATTCATGATCTGAAGGCTAGAATCATCAATAATATGAACACAATAAGAAACACCAACTTTTTTGATTTCTTGATTGATTTTTTCTGCTAAATCTTTGTGAGCAATAGACATTAAAAAATCAATATTTCTTTCTACATTCAATCGTAATGCGGTTTTTAAAAAGATAGGAAGTAACTTTTTAATTTCTTGTTCACGAGAACCTGGCATTAAAGCAATGTACTCTTTGTTAGAATCTAAATTGTGTTTTACATAAAAACTAGGGTCAGGAATAAAAGTCTTTAACTTTCTAGATAAAGGATTTCCAAAGAAAAAGGAATTTTTATTATATTGTTTATAAATAGGTAAATCTGGTTGCATATAACAAAATAAAGCATCACAGAGTCCTGCTATCATAGGAGCTTGTTTAGCACCCCACATAGATACTCTAGGGGGTATAAAGAAATATATTTTGACAGAAGCACCAAATGCTTTACGTATTTTTTTTGCTGCTAATATACTAAACATTTCATGGTCTACAAGAATAACATGCTTACAATTATATTTTTTGATATTAGGGACAATACTGTTTAGTATTTGAAAATGTTTAAACAAAAATCGTACAGCTTCGATAATTCCTATCGCGGATAATAAAGAGTTATCATGCGCAATATTGATGAGTTGTTGCTTCTTCATGTGAAACCCACCACAACCAACAAATTGACAAGGCATTTGATTTTTTATCTGTGTCATGAGTGCTGCGGCAAATATATCGCCTGAAACTTCACCAGCGATAATAAAAATAGAAGTAGACGGAGATGAATTATTATTTAACACGGTACCTTCTTTTTGTTTACAAATTTTTTATAATTATATATTTTGTAATAATAACTTATTAAATTCATTTTTAGGATTTTCTATACTTGTTTGTTTAGGAATAGCATCATCAAAAATAGTCTGACGATTACGTATATTAGGTCTTGTAATGACTCCAATATTATATTCTGCCGTACTATAAATAGTATTTAGCTGATCGGAAATATCCTGAGCATTATAAAAATTTAATAAGGCTTGAGAATCAAAGTAATCTTTTCTATTGGCGTTAGCAGCCCCATAATTAGCGTTAATAACACCAAGATTATTATATGTTTTAGCTAATTGAGTATAAATTTCTGTATGTCTTTTATTACTAAGATCAGGTTGAGGAATATTGTCTTTTAACACTTGAAAAGTATCAGCAGCTTTTGTTAGTTCCATTTGTGCTAATTGAGGATTTCCAATTTTGTAGAGAGCAGATCCCAAAGCATAAGAAAGAACAGCATTATTAGGGGTTTCTTTATAAATCTCACTCCAAGAATTAATTGCTTCTTCAGGATTGTTATTTTGGTATTCTAACCAACCATAATTATAGCTTAATAAAGAATTCTTGATAGAATCAGGCATCATGGACTTAGCAATTCTATAATGAAATGCCGCAGTATCATGAGTTTGTTTTAAATTTCCAAATTCTTTATCCCACATATAATACATATGCCCTAGATTTATATGAGCTTTATAATTTTCAGGATTTACGGCTAATGCTTGATCAAAAAGTTTTTTAGCTTGTACAAGTTTATCACTCTCATGGCTTGGAGAATAAAGATATAATTCCCCTAAAAGATTGTAGTTTTCTCCATGCTCAGGATTAAAGGAAATAGAATTAGTTAATAAAACCCCAGCACTTTTAACATCATAAGAAAGCATTTTATAGCGAGCAAATTCATAATAACTAGAACTTAATATATTAGAAATTTCTAAAGGATCTATATTATAATAGTGGCTCATGAGTTTTTGAAGTTCGGGAACTTTATTATAATATGTGTCAAGCATAGGAGTTATTTGTCTCAAGACTCTTTCTGATTTTGTTAATTCTCGTTGATCTGTATAATATTTTGCCAATCTATTCATCATGGATAAGTTAATATATTTTGGATTTAATTTGGTAATCAAACTAGCAATAAAATCAACTTGATCTTTGTTTCCAATCCTAATATAAATATCCACCATTCTATAATAAGGGGCAGCATCTTTAGGGTTTTTCATAATATATTGTTGATAAACATCAGCAGCTTTGTATAATAATTCAGTTTGTTTATCTCTATCATCTATAAAAAAGTCAGAATAATTAATTAGTAAAGATCCTAAATCATCCCAAACTTCAAATTTATTAGGATGATAGGTCGTCAATCTTTCTATGATAGCAATAGCATTAGTGTAGTATTTAGGTCCTAAATTAGTATAAAAACTACTTACATTAGTAGCTATAGAAATATTTTGAGGTTCTATTGCAACAGCAGATAAATATTTTCTTTCTGCTTCTGTTATTAAATTTTTATTGTTATAAACATCTGCATATTTCACAAACCATTCTGCCACTGGTTCACCAGCAATGGCAGTAGCTTGTTGAAAGAGAGCTTCTCCTTCAATGAAATTTTCTTTTTGAACTTCTACCAATCCTTTACTAAAAAGAGAATTAATACGTACAGGTTGTGCAAATCCAAACCAAGCAATAATCCCAGATAGAAGCACGATTAATCCATACAAAGAATATTTTTTAATATTATAGAGGAATTCCGTTTTTAAACGATAAATAGAATCTTGATAATCTGCAACATCGTGAGCATGAAAAGTAGAGCGAATAACAGAAGCTTCAGATACTTGATAAGTATCCGTAGTATCTGCATTATTTAATTGTGCTAAAAGATTTTGAACAACACTTTCTGGTACATCAATGAGTAATAAAGAGGTGAGTTTTTCATAAATATCAGTATATGATTCAGGGTCAGCAATAATTTCTCTAATTTTAAATCTTAGATCTTGATCTACAAAAGAGTTGATTTTATATCTTATTTTAAATGTTTGCTCTTGCGTAAGAGCTAATTCTACAGCAGAATTATTTTTTTCTTGTTTATCCCAAATATTAAAGTTAAGACTTTTATCTACTTCTTCATAGGCGGTAGGAGTTGCTAAAGATGTCGCAGGTACTTCTAAAGAATTCATATTTGCTTCTGTATTTGAAAAATCTGGCACTTCTAAAGATGCATCTTCTTCTGGTGCCTCATTAAATTCTTCTTCACTTTCAACGATATTTTCATTAAATTCTTCTGGTAATTCTATATCAAATTGGTCAGAATTATCAAGGATAGGGTCAGAGATTTCTTCAGTGAACACACTCTCTTCTACATCTTCATCAAATTCGTTAAATTCTTCTCCAGAATCATCATCATCAAAGTTATTCATAAAGTCACTAATATCAAGATCATCATCGTCAGCTAAATTTTCTTCGCCAAGATTTTCGTTTGCAGTTGCTACTTCGTCATTAGCAGGTGTTTCTTCGTCGAAGTTCTCGTCCTCAGCTAAATTCTCTTCATCAAAGGCATCAGCTAAATTTTCTTCGTCAAGGTCTTCGTCTAAAGTTTCAGTTTTTTCATTAGCAATTTCTTCATCGAAGTTTTCATCGAGATCTTCGTCATTAGGAAGGATTTCCTCAGCTTCAGTATCGTCTAAATTATCAGAAATGTCGTCTAGGAGATCCTCGCCCATAGCCTCGTTGAGGTCTTCAGCAAAGTCTTCCTCTGAAGTTTCTATATCATCATTTTCAAGAAAATCATTAGCTTCAGTGATATCCTCGTCTAAGTCATCAGTCAGCTCTTCTTCAAGTTCCTCGCCGAGATCCTCATCGAGATCCTCGTCTAAATTAAAATCTTCGTCAAAGTTTACGAATTCACTTTCTTCAGTTTCTTCATCGATCTCGTCAACTTCGTCGGGAGTATTTGTAACAGGATTGTTAGAATTATCAAAGGAAAGATCCATAGCTTGATCAAGCTGGGAAAGACCATCTAAAATATCACTAGGGATAGGAGCTGGTGGGGCATCTGCGACAGGATCTGGAATTTCTATACCATCATCATCGTCGTTATCCTCTTCTTCTATGATGTCATCAGGATCAATATCTTTTTTATTACTATCAAAATCTTGAATGAAATCCTGCACCTGTTGCAGAACATCTGCTGGCATAGGAGGAATTTCTGCAAATTCATTAGAGCGCTCTGCTGTATCAAGATTGTTAGAATAAGTATCAAAGATTTTTTTGAAATCCATATAGTTTGTCTTACCTATAATTAGTGTGATTAATAATGTTTTTAATATATATTTAATATATATTTTCGGTATTTTTTAAAAATAGTATATAATATGATGAATAATAATTTTATCTTTTTATCTAACTTCTGAAAAAACAAAGAATGTCAAAAGATAAAATATCGTGATTATGTAGAGCTAATGATGCTTGATTCAAGGTAGAACCAGTAGTAAAAACATCGTCTACAATAATAAGTTTTTTTGTAGTATTTATTTTTTCAGGATGAAATATCATCGTTTTAGATGTTTCTAATCTTTCTTGTCTGCTTAAATTTTTAACAGCTTGTTTTTGATTTTTAGATAAAGATTCAGAATATTCCAGTCCTAATTTTTGTATGATTCTTGTTACGGGATTGTATCCTAAACGCTTGAATGTTTTGGTGCTACAAGGGGTCACAATAAAATGATAATCTTCAAAAGCTTTGATATGAGGTCTTAGTAATAAAACAAGATCATGTTCTGCCAAAGATGAATCCTTGAATTTGTACAAATGTACTAATTGTTTCATCACATTTTCTTTATAGGAATATATAGTGTAAATATTCTGCCAAAAAGGTTTTTTGTTAAAACAATTCTGACATATACCTTTTGTGATCCAAGTATCATGACAAAAAGGACAAATTTTTTCTAAAGTATCTACTAAAATTAATGACTCAACACATTTAGGACAAATATAATAATAAGGCTCTGTCTTTATAGAAGCACAAGAAATACAGCGTTGATTAATAATAAATTTTTTGATATAATTAATTATAAAAGTATCCTAAATAATTACGTATTTCAACATTATACAATAGATTTTCTTTATAGTCTAAAAATAAGCTCTTAGTTTTATATAAATTTAATATAATATATTCCGATAGTACATATAATATATATTATATACAGGAGATAAGATGCGTATTCGTCCTATAATGCTATTGTTGCTATTCTTTATATTTCCTACAATTAGCTATTCAGCCGTAACTTTTGAACAAATTAAAAATCGACAAATAGTACAATTTGAATTGACAGATATGATGCTTGATTTATCAGCACAAAAAAACATTGATTTGTTGGCTACTTGGGTAGAGTTAAGCCCCAAATCTTTTCGTAAACTGAATTTTTCTAAAGCGTATTTAGATGCTGCAGATAGATTAATAAGACGAAATCTTACTAATCAAGCCTTGATCTTATATATTAAATCTTATCAATCTATAGATAAAGAGACTTCTATCAAAGTCGAAGCAGCCTATAGAGCAGCTTTTTTTCTTTATACACAAAAAAAACGTTCTGAAGCTTTATTTTATATTAATAGAGCTATAGAAGAATTAATAAAACTCAAGGGAGAACACGTTCTTTCTGAAGATATCTTTTATCTAAAAAGACGCATTGTATGGCGTTATCTTTCTCGATTAGATGCTTTGCCCGATAATGCTATTAGTGCCATAGAGTTTGATGGAGACGATGTTTGGATAGGAATGTGGTCAGGAGGGGTTTCTCGTTTTAGCAGATCTACTTCTCGCTTAGACATTTTTAACGCTAGAAACACAAAACTTCCTTCTAATTATGTAAGAGATATCCTTGTACAAAAAGATAAAGTATGGATAGCTACTCATGAGGGTTTGGCTTATTATAACAAAACAGACTCTAAATGGTATAACGTTGAAGCAATGAAAAATTATAAATTAAAAACAGTTTCTCATGATGGCACTTATTTTTATGTGTCGACTTTATATAAGGGTGTTTTTCGTAGTAAAGATGGAAAAACATGGGAAAATATCGTACCTTCTCATAGTGTTTTAGACATATTACATGTAGGGAATGAACTATTTATTGCAACCCCAGAAAGAGGCGTTCTAGTATATAGAGGTCAAAAAGCAGAGTCTTTTTTACCAAATATATCAGCCAAAACAATAATTAGAGATTCTGACCCTGATATTATATGGATAGGGACTTATGGACAGGGATTGTTAAAAGTTCATAAAGACTCAGGTAAAATACTAGAAGAGTACGGAACAAAAGAGATGAGATCTGATTATATAGAAAGCTTATTACTTATAGACGATCAACTTTGGGTAGGTACTTTAAACTCAGGGGTGAGTATTTACGATATGAAAAAGAAAAAGTGGACTGCTTTTGGGTTGAGTGAAGGTCTTCCAGGATTAGATATTACCACAATTACTAGAGAAAATCAACATATATGGTTTGGAACATTAGCAGGTGGCTTAGGGATATACCTCTCTCAATAAAATTTAATACAAATAAAACATTCGTTCAATTTCTAAGGAGAAATAATGATTAATCGTGGATACAAACATGAAGAAACAATTAAACAAGCAGTACAAGACTCAGTTCAAAAAATGGACAAAGGTGATGTTGTTGGGCAAATTTCTTACTCACAATCAGTGTCTTTTGACTTTGATAAACTAAGTTCTATAGATGACGTTTCTTATTCTGCTGTGTATTGTAGACTTTTTAATGAAGGTAAAGTAGGAAATGCTAGTATTAACAATCCTGAGCAAATAGATACCATGATAAAAAACGCTAAAGAATCTGCTGTTTTTGGTGAAAAATTGGATATCACTTTACCTAGTGATAATGACTATCAGAACCTGAATTGGCTTTACAATGAGAAAAATATACAGTATAATAAAAATGACTTAAAAGAAATGGCTGGTGAATTATTAAATAAAATTAAAAAATTTGCCCCTCAAGCCAAAGTTTCTACAGGAGCACAAAACAATTGTTCTCTATTATATCTAAATAATACTAACGGCTTTGAGGGAGAATATCAAAATTCTTCTTTCTCCATTCATGGGGGATTGTTTGAACTAGCGGAAGATGAATCCTTTTTAGAAATGTACGAAGGACAAACTTTTTATGATGATCCTTATAATTTCACTTCTATTTTAAGAGATTTAGAACAACGCTTAGAAAGATCAAGACAAAGCTCTGTCTTAAAAAAGACAGGGAAGATGCCTGTTATTTTTGCTCCCTCTGCTGTAGATATGATTTTAGCACCAATAGAAATAGCTATCAATGGAAAAACATTATATAAAGAATTATCTTTGTTTGCGAATAGACTTGATGAGCAGATGTTCGATAAAAAATTTAGCTTTATTGATGATCCTTATTATTATCTTGGACCTGCGTCAGCACCTTTTGATGATGAAGGAACTATAGGGAAAAAATTAGATCTTATTAAAGATGGTGTTTTCAAGAATTTTATTTATGATTGCACCACCGCTAAAAAAATGAATGCTCAAACAACGGGACACGCTTCCAGAAGCTCTTTATCTCTACCTAATCCAGCATTGTCTAATAGGGTTTTGGGCTTAGGGGATTCTTCCTTAGAAGAGATGATAGCCTCTGTTGATTATGGGCTTATGCTAGTAATGTCTTTAGGTGAAGGGCAATCCAACACGATGGCAGGAGATTTTTCTGTATTGGCTGAGACGGCATACTTAATAGAAAATGGTACACTCAAAGGTAAAGTAAAAGATATTATGCTTTCGGGAAATGCTTTTGAATTATTAAAAAATATTCCTATGTTAGAGAATAAACTCCACAAAGAACACTCTCTATTCACACCACATATCTTATTAGATGGAGTGATGGTTTCTAAAAAATAAATCGACATTAATAAAAATAAATATTATGGAAGACAAAACATGGATAAAAATGATAAATTAGATAAAATGCAATCTAGGTTAAATATCACAGAGATGGATAAAAATTCAAAAAAAGATCTCTTCAACAAATTTGAATCTGCTGGTGGAAAGGTTATCAATTTAGATGGTAAAGCACCTGTCCCTAATCCACAGAATTCAAACGCTAACTCTAGAAATGTAAAAGTTGGGAATCATAGTGTAAGACCAATTCAAGAAAATCTAAACCCTTTTGATGATAAAGGAACACATGTAACAGTTGTAACCCAATCAAAGTCAAAAAACAATTCTGTTCCAGAGATGAAAAAAATATCTGGTTTTCAGGTTTTTCTTGTTCGTCTAACTTGTATGTTTGCAAATATTTTTAATTTTAGTGCAACAAAATTTTCTCAAAAATTTATAAAAATGTCCTTGGAGAAAGTGTATTCAGAAGTAGGAATGTTAAAAATCATTTTAGACCCTATTTTTAAAGAAACAACCAAAGACTCCTTAAAATTTAGAGATTACATTGCTGAGAAAGAATTATTTCATGAATATGAGATGGCTTATCATACTTATCATATACTCGACGAACAATGGTTTATAAATTTAAAAAGTACCATGCCAACATCTGTAGACGGAGCGGAGACTATTTTTAAATTAATCTATGGTCGATTGTTTATGTTTTATCCTTATTATACACGTATGCAAATGGGGACTAATCTTATGGCACAAAATTATGAAAAGTGTTTTGGTAAAAAACTCCATAATAGCTATACTTCAAAAAAAATAAATAGTATTTTTACATCCATATGGGTAGAATGGTATATGTGGCTTGAAGAACTTATGAACTATTATCTAGTAAGACACAATAGTAAAAATTCTTACCAAACATTAAAAGAATTTTTGAATGTTACTCCTGAATCAATTGTGAGAATGGGTCAATTAAGTGCAGAATTAAAAGCATTTTATAGTCAAAAGAAAGAAGAAAAATTGCTTGAAGAAGATAAAATAGCAAATCCATTCCCATCAGATGAAATCCAAAGTGGTATAGAATTTATTACAGAAAAAATAGATTTCCCACAATATATGGACTCTTTTAAAGATGCCAAAGATTTACGTTCTTTCTTTTCTCCTACAGATCAATTGTTCTATGCCTATGTATTGGTAGATTACTTTGATAAAGAATATACGATATGGAACGATATTAGTTTTTATGTTATCCCAGGTGGTAGTACAGGACGTTTTGATGCTAAAAAAGAGATCAAATTATTAACAAATCAATTAGGTCAATTCTATGAACTAGTAAATGATTATCTTCGTTTTTTACGGACAACAGGTATGGTAGAAAATACTAAAACGGGGCAAGATGTTAACGGAAAAAAAGAAAAAGAAATGGCTAGGAATTCTTTTGCCATAAGACAAAATTTATCAAATGTGTTTGATCAATTCAGTACTTTATTAGCACAAATCCTTGCTTCTAAAGGAACAGATAAAGAAATGGTCGGTAATTGGGATGATGTGTTGTTAAATGCCAAAATTCATGAGATGAGAATACTTTATGGAAAAACAGTAGAGGAGATACTTAATAGTGCTCAAGATTATATGAGTGCTATTGTGTGGTTATTAAAAAATTCCGATCTATCTGGCTTGAGTGGAAAAGTAACAAATATGAAAGTATTAACTAATCAATTAATAAATGATTTAGATAATAAAAAGACAAATCCAAAAAAAGGACTCTAATATATCTTGTAATATAAAGAGATATAATTCTTAATATTATATCAAAATGTTTTAAATTGGAATTGGGGTGTGTATATGATTTTTGTAGAATATATTAATATTATATTTGAAGATTCTGAGTGTATTATTTATTTTCAAACTTCGGAAGGGGCTTTTCATCATAAAATAACAAGTGTTTTTGCAGAGCAATTAAATGAATCTTTAAAAGATAAAGCTTCTTTATATAATGATTCAAGTAACAATAGTTCCATTGATATAAAAGACAAAGATCAAAATTTTTGTGTTTTATCTAAATCCAATGGTAACATAAACGCTATATTACATACGACAGAGCCTAACTCTTTTAATACATGGGAAGAAGCCGTGCTTATTGCTTTGAACAAAAATATACCGATTTTTTTAGAAAAAGACTTATTAATGAACGATTATGTAGTAGAAGCAGAACACGAATTATTAGTGGCAGAGTTAGTAGATCAAGCTGAGAAATTTCATAAATCGAGTCATATTAAAAATGTTATCCAAAATATGGCAGTAGCAGTAGGCGAAGAAAGATATGAAGATGCTAAAGAATTAAAAGAAAAATTAGAATCTGAAGCACGTAAACACAATGTGAATGGATGTAGTAATGAACAAAAATCAACTGAGATCGATAGTACAGAATCAACGAACATTAAAAAATAACGAAGAGATCCTTCAAGTACGAGAACAGATTTTTTTATTAGCGAAACATTTTTTACAAGAAAAATTAACTATAGCTTTCTATTATCCTATCAAAAAAGAGTTAGATTTAAGATTTTTATGGGAATTTGCATGGACTCAAGATATTCAAGTTTTATTACCTAAAGTGATTTCTAAAACAGAAATCACTTTTTGTGATTTTAATTCTTATGACGATCTTCAAGAAGGCTACTTTAATATTTTAGAACCAATAACACAAGAATACAAAGGCAAGATAGATATCATATTTGTACCGGGATTGGCTTTTGATAAACAAGGTGCTCGATTGGGCTATGGGGCTGGATATTATGATAGATTCCTACAACAAAATCCCTCTAGTTTAAAGATAGGGGTCTGTTATCATGATGCTATTTTGGAGTCTATCCCCAAAGAAAAACATGACATAGCTATGGATTTTGTACTTAGTGAGCATGGATTGTATAGCATTATATAATTTTGATTGAGCATTGTAGATAAATAAATTTGATGAGCTTTATATAAATAAAAGGACGAAGCATAGAGTTTCGTCCTTTTTGCAATTTAAAAGATTTAAGTATATGCGTGTTGACAAATAAAAACTTATTAGTTATAATGATTTATATGGAAATAGAGATAGGAATACAGAATTATTCTTTAAAGGGAGATTTAAAATGAAGAAAATACTTTTACTTTTGATGGTGCTAGTTATTGGTGCTTGTTCCGTGGATAAAACAGATTCTGGGGATAAACCAGAAACGCCTAAAACATTCCTTGATATAATACCAGGGGAATATGTACTAGAAGACAAAAATGTTAAAATTGGTGCAGACGGCGATATTTATGAGGGAGATACTCTACTTTATAGTTATGAGGAAGAAACCTCTACTGCCAGTAGTAGAGCATATTATTCACTACCTGAAGGTGGTTTTGTAGGTTTAAAAAAAATTGTATACGTACCTAATCGTATAGAACTTTACAAAAAAGATAGAATAGGGTCATGGGACTCAAAAGAAGAGGTTTTGTTTACTCCAGAGCATGTTGTTGCAACAGAAACAGAATTGTTCAAAATAAAAATACAAACAATCACAAAATTTTATAATAAAGATATAGATGTTAATGTTGATGGTAAATTTACAGTGATGGGAACAGATTACTCTTTTAAGAGTCTTAAAAATGATAGTCAAGCAATTTATATGGTGGGAACTGATTTATATGTGGGTATTGCTATTGTTGATAATGCTATACAAATGTATCAAGAGAACAAAACTGCCCCATGGACTACAGAATCTGCAGTTTTATTTGATCCTTTGCATGAGTTTGCTGGCTTTCCAGAAGAGTTGTTCAAAATAAAATTACAAACAATCACAAAATTCTATACTAAAGATATAGTCGTTACTGATGGTAATTTTACAGTGATGGGAACAGATTACTCTTTTAAGAGTCTTAAAAATGATAGTCAAGCCGTTTATACGGTGGGAGCTAATTTATATGTGGGTATAGCTATTGTTAATGATACGATAAAAATGTATCAAGAGAACAAAACTACACCATGGACTGAAGAGTCTAAAGTTTTATTTACTCCTGAGTATGAATTTGTGGGTTATATAGAATGGCAGTTCATCGGAGGTGGAGTAACGAGTATTGGTGGACAAGATTTCGAATTAGAGATGAATAGTGTTGGTGTGCCTTATCTATCTTATAGTGAACAAGGAGGTTTTGTTGGCGGTGATAAAGTCATAGTAAAAAAGTATGATGGTAGCGCTAGCACTTGGGTAGATGTCGGTGTGAGCGTTGGAGCAGGAATTTATCCCAGCTTAGTGATAGATAAAGATGATGTACCTTATGTAGTTTATATGGCTTATCATGAAAACAATAATGTTCACAGTAAAAAAGTCACAGTAAAAAAGTATGATGGAGCTACTTGGGTAGATGTCGGTGTGGGCGTTGGAGCAGGTAGTTATCCCAGATTAGTGATGGATAAAAATAATGCACCTTATGTGGCTTATAATGATGAAGCTAAAGGAAATAAAGCTACTGTAAAAAAATATAATGGAGCTACTTGGGTAGATGTTGGTGAAGTAGTGAGCACTAGAGGAACAGATTATCTCAGCTTAGCGATAAATAAAGATGATGTGCCTTATTTAGCTTATCGTGAAGGTTATGTTAACAATAAAAAAACCATAGTAAAAAAGTATGATGGAGCTACTTGGGTAGATGTCGGTGTGAGCGTTGGACCAGGTAGTTATCCCAGCTTAGCGATAGATAAAAATAATGTACCTTATTTAGCTTATAATGATGAAGTTAGAGGAAATAAAGCCACTGTAAAAAAATATGATGGAGCTACTTGGGTAGATACAGTAGTAGTGAGCACTGGAGGAGGAACTCTCAGTCTAGCGATAGATAGTACTGGTGTGCCTTATCTAGCTTATCAAGATGAAACTGATAAAGCCACTGTAAAAAAATATAATGGAGCTACTTGGGTAGATGTAGGTGTGAGCGTTGGACTAGGTAGTTATCCCAGCTTAGCAATGGATAAAAACAATGTGCCTTATCTAGCTTATATTGATGGTGCTAATGCTAGAAAAGCCATAGTAAAAAAATATGATGTCGTGAGATAAATAAAATCACAAAAAAAGGACGAGGTGTGGTGCTTCGTCCTTTTTACTGGATAGAGAAAAATATCTAAACACAAGTATAGGGATATAAGGATTAGCTATGAATTATTTATTAAAAACGATTGACATTTTTACAGAAATCAT
>CAMRBT010000008.1 GCA_947040475.1 uncultured Brevinema sp. | reverse complement strand
AAGATTCTTTAAAAAACAAATTTGATAGCTATTTACACGATGACTTGAATATACCTGGAGCTATGGGGGAGATTTTCACAACTATTAACAACTTCTACAAAGGTGTTGCCATAGATACAAAAAACACCCTCAAAGATCTTAAAAGAATAAATGTGATTTTAGATGTTTTTGATTTCCCTCAAGAAAATATCCTCAATGATATTACTCAAAAATTATATGATCTTCGTATTATTGCGAGACAAGAAAAAAATTGGAGTGAATCTGACAGACTTCGTGATGAATTATTAAGTCATGGGATAGAAATTAGAGACAGCAAAGACGGCGTAAGCATCAGGAAAATATAAATGCGATCTATTTTGTTATTATGTGTATTAGGAATTGGTATTGTTGTATCTTTATTTTTTAATATTCCTTCATCCACATCAACATCTCTTGATAAAATAATTTCTCTTTCTCCTTCACATACACAAACACTAGATTATTTGGGGCTTGGTGATAAGATTATTGCCGTGTCTAGTTTTGACAATGATCCAAATTATCAAGATAAAATCAAAATTGCTGGGGGCTTGTATTTTGATGAAGAAAAATTACTAACGCTTTATCCTGATTTGGTAACTATTGGTGATATTCAAAAAAATAGTACTAGTGTTGATTTTTTAGAATCTAAAGGCATAAAAACCATCACTATGAAAACTCTTTCTTTTCAAGATATTTATCAATCTATACTCGATTTACAAGCATTATTTCCTCAAAATGTTTCCGAAACTACAGTTTCTAATTACTTACAAGAATGGCAAAATATTCAAGAAAACCCCATCACTAATCGTCGTTCTGCCTTAATTGTATTATCAGTAGATCCAGTTTATTCCATCTCTACAAATAATTATCTTAATGAATTGTATGCTTATAGTGGCTGGGATAATATCGTTCAAACCACGGTAGAATATCCTATTTTTAATGAAGAACAATTACGTTCTTTACCTCAGGTAGATGATTTAATTATTTCTGCTTTTTTAACGAATGAGCTAAAAAATATTAGTAATATTCAAAGACAAATCAAGGCAAAAAATATTGTTATTATTTCAAATATGTCTATTAGTTTGCCTTCACCTTATCTTTTGAGTATAATAAAAGAGCTTCGTATAATACAAAGCTCTTTGACTAATTAAATGTTTTGGACTCTATCACTAAATATTTTTATTGATTCGCCTATTTTTTCATAATTTTCTTCTATGAGATCCATTTTAGAAAATAAAGCTCCCTTGAGAGCTACGGCTTTTGCTCCATAACGTAAAAATTCTAAGGCAGAAGAAATCGTTAAACCACCCGTCAGAATAAAATTAGCTTTTGGTAAATATTCTAAAATAGAAACAATAGATTTGTAATGTAATTGTGACGCTGGGAAAATCTGAACAAGATCAGAATTTGTTTTATGAGCATCAAAAATCTCTGTAGGAGTAAATCCTGAAATAATTGCTGGTACATTGTGTTTGGCAGCAGTGCTCTGCAAATCTTTGGCAAGTACAGAACTTGTAACAAATTGAGCACCTTTTTTGATAGCGGTTTCTGCATCCTCTGAAGAATAGAAAAACCCAGCCCCTATCTTCATCTCAGGATACTTCTTGGTTAAAGTACCGATCACAGCAGCCTGCTCTAGCTGTTGAGGATTTTTGAAGTTTACCTGTAAGATAGGAACATTCTGCTTTAGCATTGTTTCTACTAAGGCCTCCGCATTCACTATTGATTCAAAATCAACAATAGGAAGAAATTTTAACGCTAAAATACGTTCTATTGACACATCCATAAAAACCTCATATAATATATATATAGTATTATTACTTAAAATGAATAATATTTCAAGGAATTAGGTAAAAAAATGAAAAAAAAAGTTCTCACCCCTGCAAAAGAGGCTCCAAAAATTGTGATGCTCTCCAATAACAAAAAAGCTGGTCATGAATATGAAATTTTAGAAAAATACGAAGCAGGTATTGAACTGCGTGGAACAGAGATTAAATCGCTCAGAGAAGGTAGGGTGAATTTAAAAGAATCCTACGTTTTAGCACGTAATGGTATTGCTAAAATCATAGGAATGAATATTAGTGTTTATGATTTTGGAAATATTAACAATCATGTCCCAAAAAGAGAAAGACAATTACTCTTACATAAAAAAGAAATTCTAAAATTAGAACAACGTGCCACCCAAGAAGGTTTGACGATTATTCCTGTGTCTATCTATCTCAAAGGACGTTTGGCTAAAATGACAATAGCTTTGTGTAAAGGTAAAAAACTTTATGATAAAAGAGCTGTCTTACAGGCAAAAGATATCAATAGAGATATTCAACGAACCCTTAAAGCACATCGTTTATAAGATTTTTAAGATGATGATACCAAGCGATTCTTGCATTCTTTGCAATTTGGATCATTTGGTATGATTTTGATATGAGCACCAAAAGTCTGATGTATCAGATCTTCTGATATTTGTGAAGGACTTCCTAGATATTTCATTTCATTCATTAGAATTCCTATTTTGTCTGACGCAGATACAATAGAGCTAATATCATGAGAAATAACCATTATTCCTACATTTTCTTTTTTTAATTCGGCTAATATTTTGTATATTTGATCTATAGAAGAAACATCTAAAGCACTTGTAGGCTCGTCTAAAAAGAGTAATTTTGGTTTACGAGCAATTGCCAAAGCCAATAAAACTCTTTGTCTCTGACCACCTGATAAGCTTGTAAAAAACTCATCTTTTTTATCCAACAAATTCACTCTCATTAATGCACTTTCAATAATTTCTATTTCGTCATTTTTTAGGGCAAATCCTATTTTTGATGAAGAAAAAATCTGTGCTACCACATCAAACACGGTCAAAGGAAGTAATAGATTAACATTGTGATGTTGAGGAAGATAAGCAATATCGCCTTTAAATTGTTGTATTGCTTTTTTAGGTGTTAGCCCATTAATCAGAATAGAACCTTTATGAATAGCTTTAATGCCCAAAATAGATTTGAGAAGAGTCGTCTTCCCCGAACCATTAGGTCCAATAATAGCAAGCATTTCACCTTGATGCAAGGAGAAAGAAACATTTTTAACGACAATATTTTTACCATAGGCAAGATCAAGATTATTAACTTCTAGTATAAACATTCTACCTCTATTTAATAATATTCATTAGTATTTCTTGTCCCTTTTCTGAATCAATTTGAAGGAAAAGAAACTTCTTGTTCTTCGATTTATCTCCAGAAATTAATTGTATAGATGTTTTAGGACAGGAAAAACTCTTAGCAAGAATCTCAATTATTTTTTTATTAGCCTCTCCATCAACTGGCGGTGAGGTAGTTTTTAACTTTAATCCTGATACTTCCTGAATAAATTTGTTACAAGAAGATCTAGGGACTACCGTTAGTTCTAAAATAAAAGACATTTTATTATATTATCATACTCAATAAATTCATGACTAATATATATGTCATTTGACGTGCGAGTTCTAATGCTGTTAAAAATATAAACATATAAAAAGGTGAGAAATCCATAATACCAAAACGTATAGGTGGGAGGATTTTTAACAATCCATGATAAACAGGATTGATTAAATTATCCACAAAACGTAAGATGAGTATGGATCTATTGACAGGTAACCATGATGCTAAAATCCAAATGAAAAAAATAAAATTATAAACAACAATCACAAATTTTAAAAATTCAAATATTGTATATACCACTAATACTATTGCGTTTTGCTCTACAGGCATAAAAAACTCCTAAATTACTTAAATAAAACAGTACCCAATCTGACGATATCTGCTCCCTCTTGAATCGCCCATTCAAAATCATTGCTCATTCCCATAGACAATTTTAAAGATATTAATTCGGGGTATTTTAGTATAGCACAATCTCTCAAAGATCTCAAATCTGAAAAAGATTTTCTCACAAGATTTTCTTCAGTGCTTAAAGCACCAATCGTCATCAAGCCTTCAAAATGAACATTAGGATTTTGTAATAGTAATTCTACCATAGCAAAAAATTCTTTTTCATTACGTAGGCCATGCTTGCTATCTTCTAAAGAAGTATTATACTGCAAAAAAACTTTTCTACTCAGTCCTTGTGTATTGATTTTGTTAATCAATCTTGTCAATTGTTCTAGTGATTCTATACTTTGTATCACATCAAAAAGCTCTAAGGCTTTGTTTTCTTTATTACTTTGTAAAGGACCTATCAAATGTTTTTCGACAGTTCTCTCACCCAATTCTAAAAATTTAGCATTAGCTTCTTGTACTTTATTTTCGCCTATCATTATTATTCCTTGATCTAACAAAGGAATAATATCTGATATTGTTCTATTCTTGGTAACAGCGAGAATACTAATGTTTTTATCTCTAGGAGTGATTTTATCAATTTTTTCTAAAATAGTCTGTAACACAAAGACCTCTAAAATGCGTTTTTTAAATTTTCTTGTTTTTGATTTAAACTTCTTAATTCTTTTATGAGCATAACAGAAGCCACAATTCCTATAACGAGATAAGAGAATGGAAAAGCCCAATATACACCTTGTAAACCCCATAACTTATCAAAGACAACAAAGCCAAATATGACGGAGATTGGATATAGTAAGGAGAGCCAAAAAGATTCTTTTGCATGTCCCATTGCTTGTAATGCTTCTGCAATACAAATAAATATCCCCCACCCTATATAAGTATAAGCTTGAGGCATAGATATTTCTCTACATATTCTAATAATATCAAGATCTGAAGTGAATATTCCAAATACGCTTGCTGGAGAATACCATAAGAAGATACAGGTTAGTATAGAAATCACGAGCCCTACACTAAAAGTTTTAAAGATAATTCTTTCTACTCTTTTATATAATTTTGCTCCATAATTAACCCCTATGAGAGGCTGAGATCCTATTCCTAAAGAAATATTAATCATGGACATAAGCATAATAAGTCTATTAAAAATCCCAAAGGCAGATAAGTAATTATCCCCATAAGGTTTTAAAATAACATTCGCTATAGAAAAAGCTCCTGCAAACAAAATCAATCTTAACCCTGTTGGTGTTCCAACATGTACAATTTCTTTTAACAAAGGGGTACTTATTTCTGATTTGTTGTGAAATAATAAATTAGTATTATATAATTTCATTATCCTTCTGACAGCAATAACAAAAACAACCCCTTGTCCTATTGCAGTAGCAAGTGCTGCTCCAGCAACTCCCCACCCAAAAGAAATAATAAATAAAGCGTCTAAGCCAATATTTATAACAGCACCTATAATATTAAGATAAGTCGCACTTATAGCTTGTCCTTTAGCACGAAATGCCCCCAGAAGCAAATTATTAATAGGAAGAATAAATCCCGTCAATAAAATAATACTACCGTAATCTCGAGCATAAGGTAAAGATTCTTCTGAAGCTCCAATCAATGTTAAAAAAGAATCAAGATTCATTAAAATCGAAAAACTAATAATATTAGAAACAAAAAATGCAGCCCAAAAACTATGAATCAAAGAACTTACTGCTCTTTCTGGGTGTTGTGCTCCTAAAGCACGAGAAATGATAGAGGCATTTCCTACAGAAAATAAAACCCCTATAGCAACATACATTAACTGTATTACATTAATAACAGATAAGGCAGCTAAAGCTTTACTTCCAACATATTGACCCACAAAAATTGAATCTACTGTGTTATAAAAAGTATCTACTAATCCTGAAATAACAGCTGGCAAGGCTAAAATAAATAATAATTTTATTATATTTTCATCTTCTGTCATTCTTTTTATTTGCTCTGGCATTTATGATCCTTCTATTTTTATATTTTCTAATTTTTGTTCTTCTTGTTTTTTTAACATCTTTTTATAAACATTTTTTGCTATTATAATAGCTAGGAAAAAATTCACAATATCAGTCACAGGCATTGCATAAAAAATTCCATACAATCCAAAATGTAAAGGTAATATATAATATAAGAACACATTACATAAAGGTCTAAATAATGCTAAAAACAATGCTTCTTTCATATAGCCAACAGATTGAATAAATCCTGATAAAAGCATATATATGCCGAATAAAAAGAAAAATGATTCTGTATAGGCTAAAGCTTCTTTAGAAAAGTTCATGATTGCTAGCTCTGTGGTAAATAGCTTGAAAAATTCTATAGGCATAAACACAAAACAAAGCGTTCCTGTAACCCCTATAAACAACATTATCATAGATCCTGTAAATAATGTTTTACGAACCCTATCTATACGATTTGCACCATAATTAAAAGAAATAATAGGTTGTGCTCCAAAATTACAACCTTGTATAGGCATAAAAGCTAAAGACACTAATCTGTTTACGATTCCGTAAGACGCTAAGGCTACCACCCCATGAGGTTGTAGAGCTTTATTTGCTGCTAAACTTGCTATTACTATCATTCCTAAACGTAATCCTGAAGGAGCTCCAATACCTATAATTTGGGAAATGATTGCTTTATCAAAAACGATCATGTGACGAAAATGTGCTAACAATTTAAATTCTTTAATAATATAAAAAATTGCTACTAGTAGTGATATAAATTGAGATATCACTGTTGCTATCGCAGCTCCCGCAACACCCCATTCAAAAGAAATAATAAATAAAGCATCTAAAAAAATATTTGCTATCGCCCCTATGAGAGATAAATTCATTGCAGCAGTAGCTAATCCCTTAGAACGTAGCACTCCCTGAAAAACACCGTTTAAAGGAATTAAAAAACCAAATAAGATAATAATTTTTGAATAAGCCATCGTATCATCTAATATTTTTTCTGTTGCACCCATATATAATAATATACTATCCAAATAATTAGTCATAATAAGAGACAAGGTAAAAGTACAGATCAATATTATTGCTGTTCCTGTAAAAAGAATTTGATTGACCCTATCATAGCGTTTTGCCCCTAAAGATCTAGAAATCAAAGTGCCCGTACCCACACTAATCCAAGCAGCAAAAGCAATAAAAGCGAGTTGTATGGTATTACTAATAGCTAAGGCAGCTAAAGCTTCTTTACCCACGAAATGTCCTACAAATATCGAATCCACAATATTATACAAAGCAGAAATAAAACCACCTATCATTGTGGGAACTGATAATTTTAGTAATAAAGGAAAAATATGATCTGTATCTAATATTTCTGTTTTTGGCACTATTTTTCCTTATTTAATATATTTGTGTAGAACTTATTATTATTACATAATAAGTGGGAGTACAATAGGAGTTGAAAAATCACCGTGAGGATTTGAAGTGTTAAAGATTTTTAATATTTGTGTCTAAAGATTAGTGAGATTTTTTAAATTTTCTTCTCGTTTTTTAAGCATCATTAATTCTTTACTGATAATTATAACTGTAATTATTGTGGAAGTGATGTCTGTAACTAAGAAAGTATACCAAACCCCTTGAACTCCTAAAAAACGTGGCAATGTGTTCATAAAACATACCATCAAAACAGGTCTTACTATTGATAAAAATAGAGCTTCTTTTGGGTGTCCCATTGCTAGTAAAGCTCCCACAGAAAAAATTTGTATTCCATATAAGAAAAAAGTTTTTCCTATTGTTTGAGATGCCTCTCTTGCAAAAGCGACAATCTCTGCAGAATTAGTAAACAATAAAAATAGTTTTTCTGGAGCCCAGACTAATAAGATCGATGGAATTATTCCCATTATTGTAGCTAGTGTAATACTTACAACAATAATCTCTTTCACTTTAATAAATTTATTTGCTCCATAATTATAACCTATTAATGATTGTGTTCCTAAGTTTGAACCAAAAATAGGTTGATATGCTAAATGTAAGATTCTATTAACAATACCAAAAGACGCTACGGCAGCAGCCCCATAACCAGCTAAAACTTTATTGGCAGACATTCCCATAATAGCAAAAGTAAATAATCTTAAAAAATTGGAAATACCTATACTATAAATTTCGAACACCATTGCTTTGGACATTTTTTTTAGATAATACAATCTAAAATGAAGATGATATGTTTCTGAAACTTTTCTTAATAAAAAGAATAAAACTATTGTTTGTGATAAAATTGTTGCCCAAGCAGCTCCCGCTACTTGCCACCCAAAAACAATAATAAATAATGCGTCTAAAGAGATATTTAAGCTTGCCCCTAATAAAGATAAATACATTATTGTTTTGACTTCACCTTTGGCTCTTAAAGCACTTCCTAAAACATTGTTAACAGGAATCAAAAAACCAAACCATAAAATCACTTGTCCATATTCTCTGGAAAAATGCAAGACATCTTCAGAAGAGCCCATAAAAACTAAGATAGCATCTAAATTAAGGAGCATAGTAAATGATAACAAGGCCGTAGATATAAAGGCTAAAAACAAACCATTAACAATAGTTTCGTTTACTTTATCATAATTTTTAGCACCTAAAGCACGAGAAATAATAGAAGTAATCCCAACGGCATACAAACTTGCTACAGCAATGATAGTAATTTGTATAGTGTTATTTATTGCTAAAGCAGCTAAGGCTTTTTCACCAACAAATCTGCCGACAAATATTGAATCTATCATATTATAAAGTGCATCAGATAAGCCCGTGATCATCATAGGAAAAGAAATTGCTAAGATAGATTGGGGAATATTTTCACTATCTAATAGAGCATTATGGCTTGGAGTAGGAGTAGATGTTGTTTGTTCTTTAACTTCTGACATAAAGGAACTCCTTTAATTACTTAATATACTATATAAAAAAGCAAGAACACTAATGTACTCTTGCTTTTTTATCAATATTTCTAAATTTACTTATATAAAACTACCTACTCTGTAGTAGGTATAGTGTTAGTTTCTTCTTTTATAATATTTGATTTATTAGCTTGAGAAAGCAAATAGGCTTTTGCCATTGCTGTAGAAAGCCATACAGATTCAGGATAATCTGTTTCAATTTTGTTATAATATTCTATCGCTTTTTCTGTATTATTTAAAACATCATAATTTCTTGCTATAGAAATAATAATATAATCACCTAAGAAATTTTTCTTATCCAATTCTATCGCTTTTTCATAATGTTTTAGAGCTGATGCGAAGTCCAGTATTTTTTCTGCGTCGATTCCATCCATCATTGCAAGAACAGCACCCCAAAAATCTGGGTGTTTTTCTTTTACGGTATCTAAATAATCTGCTGTTGCAAAAGTTGTAATGAGTGTTTTATCTGTTAATAAAATATTAAGACCAGCTAATTCTCTAACTGTTTTTACTAATATAGCCGCTTTTGCTCCCCCGATAGTCCCAGCATATTCGGATACTAATATATCTAAATCTACTAAAACTTCATTATATAACACTGTTACTTGAGGGACATTAACGTGTCCCGGTGCATAAGTTTGATTGGGTTGTTGTTGTAAATCATTCGCTACCATGTAGAGTTTTTGCCAAGTATCATCAAACAAAACGCTAGCTTCTTTTTCTTGATCTATTTTTAGTTGGTACATATAACCTATACCAAAAGATAATAGGGCAATTCCACCCATTACCAATAGTACAATAATTCTATTTTTTATTAGTACTGTTAAAAAATTTTCTAATTTTGAACTCATTATTTTCTCCAATATTATTAATCACAAATAATATTATTTTTTATTTAATAGATCACCAAATATAGAACCTAAAGTAGGTGTTTCTTGAACATGTGCACTCATAATTGTGTTTAATGTTTTTTGTTCTTCAGCACGAGCAAGCTCTTTAACACTTAATTCAATATTTTGTTGTTGTATATTTACTCTACGGACAGCCGCTTGAATAACATCTCCAACTTTACAAACATTAGCAACATCTGTAACCATTTCTGTTGATAACTGAGAAATATGAATAAAAGCTGTTAGATGATCTCCAAGATCAAGCTCAGCACCTTCTTTCATTATTTTTGTTACGGTACCAGAAACAATAGAACCTGTTTTATGAGCATCTGCAAAATTTTGGAAAGGATTTTTTGATAACTGTTTGATTCCTAAACGTAGTTTTTCTTTTGATGCTTCGATATTTAGAACAAGAGCAGTAACACTATCACCTTTTTTGAATCTTTCGTTTAATTTAATTTCTTCAGCAGTCCATTCTATATCTTCAATTCTGATTAAACCTTGAATACCGTCATCAAATGATGCGAAAATACCAAAATCAGTAATAGCAGTAACGGTACCTTGATGAGTGGTTTTTAAAGCATATTTTGTATCAGCAGTAGTCCATGGATTTTCGAGTAAGTCTCTGAGGGAGACAGAAATTCTTTGTTTTTCATGATCCATATCTTTGATTTTAACTTCAACTCTATCACCAATTTTTAACAAATGTTTAGGATCAGAAACTCTATTGAGCCAGCTCATTTCACCAACAGGTAAAATCATCTCTACTCCATTATCATCTTCTAATATTGTGAGTCCTCTAGCAAAACGAACTACTTTAGCAGCGATATTAGCACCGATTTTTGTAGAATTAAAGAAAGCTACCATTGGATTTTCTATGGCATTTTTACGAGAAACTTTAATGGATTTTTTAGCCGTATCAATAGTGCCAATAATGACATCAAATTGATCTCCGACTTTTAAGACATCACTAAGATTTTTAACATATTTCCAATCGAATTGAGTAATATGTAAGAACATTGTAATACCTTCAGCAGATACTAATGCAAAAGCTTCTGCAATAGAACTTACTGTAGCTGAAACTTTATCACCTTCTTTATGAGCAGCAATAAAAATTTCAAAATTTTCTTTTTGTAGTTGATCTCTAATCATTCTTTCGGAAACGACTAATCTATCTCCTTCAAATTTGATTACAACGACATCAAACATTTGACCGAGTAATTCTTTTTCATCTTTAGGTACTCTTATCTGAGAGAAAGGTAAAAATGCTTCTACCCCATCAATAGATGCAATATAACCTATGTTTTTTGCTTCTTTATTTGCTATAATTTTTATAATTTTTGCTGATACAGGAGTACTTTCTTCCATAGACTTTTGTAAGTTTATCAATGCTTTCGCATAAAGCGCCTTTTTCTGAGACACTTGAGGAATACCATCTTTGACTCCAGTGAATACAAATTCAATCTCATCACCAACAGCAACCGTGCCAACCATTTCACTACTAGGAAGAATCATTTCTGATTTCCCACCCGTAGCTATAAAGAAACCTTTATCTTCTTGAGATATTACTTTCCCTTTTTGCACTTCACCTGGCTGATGATTTTGCTTTAAGCTACTTTCTCCTTCCATAGCTTGCAAAAATATATCATCATATGTACTCATCTGTAACTCCAATGTTATTTTTAATAATCTAGTTATTTTTATCATTATCTCAAATTTTCACCAAAATAGCAAGTAAATTGACAAAAAACATCTTATTTTAATTGAATATTTTTAATTTCAAAGCTTAAAGCCTGTCTCGTTTTTTCGTAAGACACGCCTTTCATAAGGGTAGGCACGTAATATCCCTCTATTTTTTCCCATTTAATATTTAATGCAAATATCTTTTTTTCTTGTTCAAAATATTGAATCTTATCGATCAATCCTAATTCCCCTTCTACAAAAATATATTTGATAGGCATATCACCCTTATTAAGAGTGACCTGAAAAGTTTTTACTTCTATTTGTTTAATAACAAATTTTTTCTGTAATCTCGTATACCCTGAATGTGATAATAAAGGGAGCATCATCGTATTAATATAAGTAACATAAGAATATAATACATTTTCATAAAAGGGTTCTGTATCTCTTACTATTAAATCTATCCCTTTGCTCGTATCATAATCTACTTGTACGACATAAACGCCTTTGATTTTGCCTTTTAACAAATAGGCTGCACTTTTTTTATCCATCTCAGCAGTAAAAGCTTTAGCCGCTACAAGACCTGTATGTCTTTCTCTAAGTTGATTGAATAGCTCTCTATCTTTTTCTGTTTTATCTTCTGAAGCATTTATCATCGTTGTTATCAGTAATAAAATAATTAATCTTACCATTATAAAAACATCCTTTTAATAAATTGAGCAAGCTCAGAATCTTGACTCCATACCAATAGTCTATCAATAATATCTTCTTTTTCTTCGACTTTAACTTCTCGGGCAAGAGTGCTTGTTGCAGCAGTAGTAGACAAACCTTCTGGAGGTACATTCGTTATTCTTAAACGCATTAAACCATCAGCACCATAAGAAGCTAAAACTTCCCTTCGTCGTCCTACTCCTATATGATAGGCTATCCCTGATTTTTTATATACCTCAGCCTCAATGGTCAAACTTCTATCCCTATTAAAGCGTACAGCGACTACCCCGTTAGATCCATCGGCAACCCAAAAGACATCTTCATAAGGGAACACAGAAAACGATTCTCCCACCAAGGATATTCGAGATATTTGTTCTCCAATTTTTCTGTTATTTTTTCTTTCATAGACAATTAAACCATCTAATTTATCAGTAACAACATAATATTTTTTGCCCTTTCTCTCATAAGGAACTATCATCGTCACTTCAGAAAAAGGTTTTTTTAGTGAAGAAATTATTTCTCCTGAGATTTTATCAACAATATATAGACCTTCAGACCCCGCTGCAATGTAAAGAGTTTCAGAATCTGATTCCATATTTCTAATAGATGGTAACACAACATTAGTTTGTTTTATGGTTACCGATGTAGTAATTTGATATCTAGGCAATCTTCTTAGTAATTCTGCTATAATAGAAGGATCTAAACCATTAATAATAGAATAATAATCCCCTTGTTGCCACAATTGATACAATTCGCCAATATTGATTCCTGAATTTTCAAAAAGAGGAATCAAATCAATAGAAGAGCTAACTTGTTCAAAAACTACAGAAAATAAATTTTGAATTTCTTCACTACTTAATTCTAACAATCTATTTTTTAATTCTATATTTTCTTCAACAAAAAACTTTCTTCCTAAAGCATCCACTGTTTTTTCGATTTCTAAACGAGCATCGCCAATCTCTGGTCTATTTATAAAAGGATTAAAATTGGTATCATGAACTAATTTTGTATCAATATCTTCGGCGAGATTGATGTTCGACAATTGAAATTCTTCAAATAATGTTTCTGTTTCTTGTGTTTGTTCAGGAATTTGAATCCCCCCAAGCTCATCCACTAACACATTGGGATTATTATTATTTTCTACTCTTTGTTGCAATCCAGAAAGAGATAATAAATTTTGCACTTCTTCATTTTCTAAAGAAAGCCCATCCGCATTAGAAGTGTTATTAAGCATGTTTTGAGCTTGCTCTATCATTCCAGGGGTAATATTTGATTGTAAGGATTGGAGAGCATTACCATCTAAACTTTCTCCCGATTTTTCTAAAAATTCAGGAACAACCCCTGCTAACACACTACTATTTAACAAACTGTTAAAAGACTGAGGATTTGCAATTAATTGATTGATCGCATCTTTCCCCACCAAGCCAGTAGCAATGTCAAGAATGTTTGATACGACAGGTTGATTCGTAATGGATAGTATTTGTTGTATTTGATCTTTTTGTTCTTTTGTGATAAAAGGAATATCCTCGACCATCGTAGCAAATAATGTTGGATTGTCTAAGGCTAGTTGCACGAGATTTTCCATATTGGTGATCTGACCTATATTAGTAATATTACGTACATTCGGTGCATCTAATGATAAAAAATTCTGTACAGGTCCTTCCACATCTGTTGTAGAAATAAAATCTACTAAAGAGGCGATTTTTGATAATTCAAAATAACTATTAGAAATAAAAGAAATATCGTAAGACACTACGCCTATATTTTCACTAGCAGCGAGAATATTGAATATGCCTTGAGGATTGAAAGTAGTCACTGTATTTTTAATTCTTATTCCCGGTTCTACTTGTAGAGAACCTAAAGGTGTAGTAGAAGTGAGAGTGAGCTCTGCGACTCCTATCCCCCCGCCAGATAAAGTATCATAAGCAAAAATTAGATTCGTTGCAGATTCTGTTTTAAGGATTTCTACCGTACGAATATAGACTTGCTCTAAGTCTTCTGAATATAGATTGGTTAGTGAAAGAGATAATACAGGAGACATCACATCATCAACAATTCTATAGACTAATAAGCCGCCAGATCCTGCGGCTGAATAAATAAGATCATCCAACTGCACCAAATTTCGCACATCTTCAAAGGCTGGTGATGGCGAAGTAGAAACAGTAACTAAAGGATATGCCAAAGTATTATCATACTGCAATCGTCCACAAGACATTAAAAAGAACACATTTAAGAAGAGAAAAATCGAGATATGAAAATATCTAATATGATACCTCTATTATTTACAAGAAGTTGATTATTATATTATAGCAATAAATTGTGAAAATATCAATATAAGTACAAATTGTCAATATAGGATTCGTTTTAGCATACTTATTTTACAAACAAAAACACCCTCATTAAGAGAGTGTTTTTGTAAAGACATTTATTTATTTTTTAAGTTTTTTATAAGCTTTAAGCCCTTCATCCAAAATATGCATAGCACGAACTAGGACATCTCTTTCTAAAGCATAACAAATACGAATTTCATTAGCTCCAGATCCTGGAGTAGCATAAAAGCCTTCAGCAGGAGCAACCATGATAGTTTCTCCATTAACAGAGAAATCACTCAATAACCAAGAAGCAAAATCTTCAGCATTGTCTACAGGAAGTCCTACTAAACAATAAAAAGCACCTTCTGGTTTTCGGGAGAATGTTCCTTCGATTTTGTCTAATTCTTCAAAAAGAGTATCTCTTCTGAGAGCATATTCTTCACGAATAGGAGTAAAAAAATCACTAGGTAAAGTATACAAAGCTGTTGCTCCTACCATCTCTAGGGTTGGAGCTGCTAAACGAGCTTGACATTGTCTATAAATAGCACACATTAATTCTTCGTTTTTACTGACAACACAACCTATTCTAGCACCACAAGCAGAAAAACGCTTTGAAATAGAATCAATAATCACCACACGCTGAGCAACTTCTGGATATTCTCCAAGACTCACAGCCCTAGTATCTCCATAAGAAAATTCTCTATACACTTCATCTGAAATAATCGTAATATCGTATTTTTCGGCTAGAGCAATGATACGTTCTGTTTCTTCTTTTGTATAAACAGTCCCAGTAGGATTACTCGGACTAGAAAACATAATAGCTTTAACTTTTGGAGTCATACATTTTTCCATCTCTTCAAAAGAAGGAAGGTGAAAACCCTCTTCAGCTTTTGTAGGAATGGCACGAACTCCAATATTAAGAGTAGAAAAAAAGCTTTGATAATTAGCATAAAATGGTTCAGGGACGAGAATCTCTTCTCCTTCATCGAATAAAGCAGTTAAAATAAATAAAAAAGCTTCACTGCCTCCATTGACTATCATCACATCTTCTACCGTATAATCAATTTTATGATCTGCAAAATAACTGACAATCTCTTCTCTTAATTCCATTAATCCCGCAGAGTGTGCATAAGAAAGTGTTTTTTCTGTTTTAGTGTACTCTACAATAGCATCATAAAAAATTGGTGGTGTTGCTACATCTGGTTGTCCAATATTTAAGTAAATAATCTCTACACCTTTTTTTTTAGCTATGTCTGCAAAGGGTAATAATTTTCGTACAGGTGATGTTTTTAAATTGTTAATACGTTTTGATAGTTTCATATAAAACCTTCTTAATTTTTATAGTGCTTTTGATGCTGGTGTATAGTCTATATCCAGAGCGTCTGCAACCCCTTTATAGGTACAATGTCCATTATAAGTATTAAGCCCTTCTAAGATAGCATTATTTTTACGACAAGCTTCTTCTACGCCTAGTTCTGCAATTTGTAAACCGTAAGTCAGGGTAGAATCAGTTAAGGCAAGTGTTGAAGTGCGAGCTACAGCTCCCGGCATATTCGCTACACAGTAATGAACCACACCATCAACAATATAAATAGGATCACTATGAGTAGTCGCTTTAGAAGTTTCAAAACATCCGCCTTGATCTATTGCCACGTCTACTAAAACAGATCCTTTTTTCATCAAGGACAAGTCACTCTTAGTAATTAATTTTGGAGCTTTTGCCCCTGGAACAAGTACTGCTCCAATGATTACATCAGCAACAGGAAGAAGACTTTCTATAGTTCCTCTATTACTTTGTAATGTTTTAATACGCATATTAAAAATTTGATCAATATAGGCAAGTCTTTCACTTTTACGATCTAGCATTGTTACATCTGCTCCCATACCAATAGCTATTTGAGCAGCGTTAATACCGACAACACCACCACCTATAATAACAACATTCGCTTTGGGAGTTCCAGGAACTCCACCAAGAAGAATACCCATTCCCCCATAAGTTTTTTCTATATACTTAGCTCCTTCTTGAATAGAAAGACGACCAGCAATAGCACTCATAGGAGCAAGACAAGGTAATTGTCCATTTTCGGAGATTGTTTCATAAGCGATAGAACGAATTTTTTTGTTCAACAGCATTTCTGTAAGAGACTTATCTGCAGCTAAATGTAAATAAGTATAGAGAATAGTATTATCACGAAAACAACTATATTCTTCAGCGATTGGTTCTTTGACTTTGATAATCATTTCTGATTTTTCAAAAAGCGTTTTTTTGTCTGTGATTGTAGCACCTGCTGCTTTATAATCAGCATCCATAAAACCAACACCTTCTCCAGCATTTGATTCTATATATACGGCATGTCCTTTTGCAACATATGCTAGCACATTCGATGGAGTAAGGCCAACACGATATTCGTGAGTTTTAATTTCTTTTGGGCATCCTATAATCATAGTCAATCTCCTGAAATATTTTTTGTCTGTTATATTATTGCATAAATATTTATTTAAGTCCATTAAATTTTCTTTATTTTAATTATATAATATATTATTATTGAGGCTATAGAAATATGAATATAAGCTCATCATGTTTTTGCGAATAGTTGCAAAAAATACGATTTTATAAGATACTATGATATCTTTTTCAATTTCTAAATAACCTAGGAGAACACCATGTACTATATTATTTTGATCTCTATCGTCTTTTTTCAAAGCATTCTTTTTTCTGCAGATCCTATTATTAAAGTAAATATAGACCCTCCAGCAATAGGCACTAATGAATTTGCAGAAATTCAAATTGACGTTATCAATGAATCTTTAGCAGAAATACCTATACCCTCCACAAACTCTAGCAAGTTTACTATAGCCTACAAAGGCGTGATGACCAAGCATGAGGTAAACTTTATCAATGGCTCTCGTCAAGTGAGAAATATTACTTCCTATATTTATCAATTTGTTCCTATCACAACAGGTAAAATTGCTATCCCCACTTTTATCATTAAGACGAAACGTGGTAATACTATTTATAGTCCTTCTTCTTCTATTATAGTAGAAGAAACAGATAGATTGCAAGTGCCAAACTCCCGTAACAAAGGAAATCCTTTTGGTATGTTCTATGAAGGCCCCACAGAAGCGTTTTTACAAGTAGATGTTACAAGAGATAGACTCCCTCAAAACACAGGATTTATAGCTGATCTTTATCTTTTTTCTGATGATCCCGATTTTCTAAAAAACATACAATTACCACAACAAGCCTATCCACCAAGATTCGATGGGGGGCTAGTCCATTCTATTACTATTCCCGAACAAACTGAAATTATTACTAGACAATTTGATACTGGTGTATTATATGGTAAACTCCTTACAAAATACATTGTTTTTCCTTTAGAAACAGGAGTGCTAAACTTTTATCCACCTGCTTTTCAGGTCAGGAATGGTTTTCAGAGTCTTGGTATTGTAGGAGAACCTGTTGAAATAGAATCTATCCCCATCACCAAAAATCTCACTTATATAGGCGATTATTTAACTCTTTCTACCCATCTTTCTAAGAATCAAATGAATACGGCAGAAGAGCAAAGCTTAACCTTGTCTATTGAAGGTGATGGAAATGTAGATTTCTTTGTAGATCCCTTTAAAAATTTATCTTTAACAAATTTATTTATTTCTACCCCTACTAGCACTCTAGAGTTAGGAATTAAAGATTCCAATGACTCAAATAATATTTACATGAAAAAAGTGTTTACTTATACCATAATTCCAAAGCAAGAAGGCGAGTATACCATACCCTCTATCACTCTTAATTATGCTGACACTAATGGAAATCCACAAAGTGCTCAAACAGAAGCACTCAGTTTGCAAGTGCTTAACAACTCATCTTTAGATAATACAAATACAGAAAAATTAACTTCCTTACCAAAAACATCAGAATTATTTTCTTATAGTTCAGGTCTTCTATATATTATAGGATCTATTATTTTAGGTTTATTGATGATGTTAGGAGCTTTTTTCAAATCTCTAGAAGATCAAAAACTTTCGACAAATATCCATTATGCTCGTGCTAGTGGTGCTCGAAAACGTCTTCAAAAGATCATGACTACTGGAGAGCAAGCAATACAAAAAAATCAATACAAAGAAGCTGCACGTCTTATTCGACAAAGTATTTTATATTTTTGTGCTGATAAATTTAGTCTTAGTAACTCCTCATCTCCTCAAGAAATTATTGATTATCTTAAAAATAACAATATCGAATTTTTGATAGAAAAAGGATTTTTACAATTGCTCAGTGAATTAGATTTCCATGCTTTTGCAAGTACTCCTTCAGAAACACAAATCAAAGGATATTTATCCGAATCTTATACGATTTTGGACACCATAGATAAAATAAAAATTAAATAATAACAGTAATCAAAATCAAAAAACACCACCTTATTATGGGTGGTGTTTTTATTTTT
>CAMRBT010000007.1 GCA_947040475.1 uncultured Brevinema sp. | reverse complement strand
GATCTACACAGGCGAAGACACTCTTTCCCTACACGACGCTCTTCCGATCTCGCTTTTTTACTTTCTAGATCCAAGCCTTGTGAAACATGATGAACACGATTAATATAGTAATTATCTAATGCCAATTCCCAATAGAGAGTGTTTTTTTCTTGCTCTACTTGTTCCAATATTGATCTAAACATATGGTAAGGAGTGTGATCTAATAATTGAACCAGCTCACCAATACTTCTTATTTCAGAAAGTTTTTTAAGAGTAATAGTATCCGTAAATTCATAAGGGTAAAAATAGTCTCGAAATTTTCCAGAAATAATCATACGCACAACATTTTTGAGATTGTGAATTTCAAATTCATGGAATATTTCTTTAACAAACTTTTTACTAGCTCCTGAAGAATTGGACATCGCAACTTTCAAATAATCTAAAATAGCATTTTGCGTAGATGAAATAAATTTTTGAGAAGAGCTTGTATCTAATGTTTGATATTTTTCTTTTTTAGCTACTTTGGTCATGAAAGTAGCAGCATCATCGTGTATGCATTCTTCTAATTCTTCACGAGAAAATAAAGACAAATTCCAAGCTCTAACACGTACAGATAAAGGTATATATTGTACTGAGATCATAAATTACTCTTTCCAAAAATTTTCACAAACTGTCTGCAAAATATCTTTTTTTTTACTTTCAAACTCAGTTGTTAATAATTCTTTGATATTTTTACCAGACTTTGCTAAGTTAGCTTTATACTCTTCTACACGCTCAAACATTTCTTGTTCAAGTTCTACATTTTTTTGAGCTAATTCCTGAACAAAATGTTCTCTCATTTTAGCTTTTTTTCCAGCGAAATCTTGGTGCATTTGTAGGATTTTTTGCTCGCCATCTTTACGTGAATTAACTAGAGTTTCTTCAATATCACAAATTTGATCAATAATAGACATCTACTTATCTCCCGCAATCATAATAGACAAACCTGAACGCAATATTTTTTTTTCTAAAGCACCGAATGATTCAATAAAACTATCACTGTTTTTGGTAGAAGTAATCATGACAAATTTTTGACTAGCTGGATCATTTCTGATGTATTTAAAAATTTCCCCATAAGGCTCCCCTTCTAATAGAACAGTTTCTATAGATACATGGAAGGAGTCTGCTACATTTTGTGCATATTTGAGATATTTTTCAGCATCTCGTCTAAGACTTTCGCCAAAGACATCTGATTCTTCTTCAATAAAAATTTTATAACGTTGTAATTTTGCCAAAGAATCTTTATCGAGTACATTTATAGCTACAATTTTTGCATTAAGAGATGCTGCAATTTCTACTGCTTTATCAATAGAAAATTTACTTTCATCTGATCCTGTAATAGGAACGAATATTTTACATATCATAGGAAGTCTCCTTTTTAAGAGCTTGAGTCTTTCGTTGTTTATCTTTGATTCTTTTTATTTGAAACAAAGTCTCTCTATCTTTTTCTTCTAATATTTCTTTAATAAATTTCATCGTATCTTGCGTATCTGGAATAACAAAATTCTCTAAGGCATTAATACGTCTCTGTGTTTTTTTAATTTCTGTAACAAGTTTCCATGCCGTACTTTCTAAATAAGCCACTTCCGCCATGAGAGGTTTGATCTCTTGGGTTAGTTGCAGTAATTTATCAAAATTAGGACTCGATCCCGAAATCCCCATAGGGACAGCAGATTTATTTTTAGATATTTTTTCTATAAAAAATAATTTTGGAGCGACAACACCCATCACAGAATGGGATAAAGCATCTACTTCATAATCTTGAGCAACACTATTGACCATTAAATCTAAGACAACACTGCCACTTTCTAAGCGAACTAAGGACAATTGTTGAAAACTTTGAAATAATTTTTCATCGAGTTTACCACGAGTTTCTCTAATTTGAGCTACAAGGTTCGTTAAATTTACAACTAAAACTTCACGTTTTTGTTCTAAAAGTCCATGCCCTTCTTTTGCTAAAATTAGATCTTCTTTAAGTGTTATATAATTACTTTTTGTAGGAGTTATATTTTTCTGTGCCATATTACACCTTCATTTTTATCTTTTTTATCCTAGTCTTCGTCTGTATTGCCTACATAGTAAAGAATAAGCTCTTTAGTACTAATGTTGGTCAATTCACTTTTAGGGAGGACAGATAGAATCTCCCAAGCAAGATTTAAACTTTCTTCGATAGATCTATTCACATGAAAACTCTGATTGATAAATCTATTTTCAAATTCTCTACCAAATTTTAAGTATAGACGATCTAAATCGGACATCTCTTCTTCTGATACGATAGCTGCAATAGCACGTACTTCCAAAGCTTTTGCATAAGAAGCATATAATTGCATAAATAATTTTGGATGATCTTCTCTAGTTAAATCTTTACCAATAGCATCTTTCATCAAACGAGACAAAGATGGCATTAGATTGATAGGAGGGAGAATATTTTGACCATTTAAGCTCCTATCTAATACGATCTGACCTTCTGTGATATAACCCGTTAAATCTGGGATTGGGTGCGTTATATCATCACCAGGCATCGTTAGAATAGGTACTTGAGTAACAGAACCTTCTCTTCCTTTTACACGTCCAGCTCTTTCATAAATAGTAGAAAAATCAGAATACATATAGCCTGGGAATCCTTTACGAGAAGGCACTTCACCACGTGCTGCAGCGATTTCTCTTAATGCTTCTGCATAAGCCGTCATGTCGGTAAGAATAACTAATACGTCCATTCCTTTATCGTAAGCCAAATATTCAGCTAAAGTTAGCGCTACTCTAGGAGTAACTAATCTTTCGATAGCGGGATCATCAGCATAGTTTAGAAATAAAGCAGTTGTATTAAGAGCACCAGTTTCTTTAAAAGAATCAATAAAATAAGTAGCATCGTCATGTCTAATACCCATTGCTGCGAATACCACGGCAAAAGGATTTCCACTTTTTGATTTTGCTTGAGCTGTTAATTGTGCTGCAAGTTGATTATGAGGAAGACCTGCACTAGAAAAAATAGGTAATTTTTGTCCACGAACTAGAGTATTCATCACGTCAATCGCGGAAATACCTGTTTGAATAAAATCGTGAGGATATTCTCTTTCTACAGGATTTAATGGTTCTCCATTAATATCTCTATATTCGTCCGCATCAGGCATACGAATTCCATCAATAGGAGATCCTAAACCATCGAATACTCTACCGAGCATTTTTTCGGAAACACCTAATTGGAAGGTTTGTTGTAAAAATTTGATTTGTGTTGTATCTGGCTCAATACCTGAAGTATGTCCATATAATTGTAATACGATAGAATCTTTGTTTACTTCAATAACGACAGCCAATTTGACTGAACCATCTTTTAAAGTGATTTCTGCTAATTCACCAAAAGAAACATCAGGAACAGCTTTTACGACCATCAAAGGACCATTAATTGATTTTAAACCTTTATAAGTTTTTTTAATTTGTAAATCCATTAGTTAGCTCCCTTTGCGGCTCTATCGTATTTTAAGCGTAAGCTATTAAGCTCATCTTTTATTAATAGAGAGAGTTTTTCGAATTTATCTAGTTCATCATTTTTGATATCTAAACGTGCACGAACAATCATAGGAAAACATTCTAAAGCACGAATTTCAAAAATAGGTGCTCCCATACGAATAATAGATTCTGCTTCTTTATAAAATGTTATAATTAATTTAAGGATAGCCAATTGTTTTTTAGGAACAGTATACATATCTACTTCATCATAAGCATTTTGTTTGAGGAATCCCTCTTTGAGCATATGTGCTATTTCAAGTACTAAGCGTTCACTATCAGGTAAAGCATCAGGTCCTATTAATTTTACGATTTTTTGTAATTTTTCTTCTCTTAATAAGAGATCATAAGATTCTTGTCTTATTGTTTTTGCATCTGGATCTATATTTGTTGTCCACCAATCAGATACATAATCAGCATATTCACTATAACTATGAATCCAGTTGATAGAAGGATAATGTCTTGCAGAGGCAAGAGCTTTGTCCAATTGCCAAAAAGCACGAACAAAACGTTTTGTGTTTTGAGTAACAGGTTCTGAGAAGTCTCCTCCAGGAGGGGACACAGCAGCGATCATTGTTACAGATCCGTTGATACCACTTTGTACTTGAACATTTCCAGCTCTTTCATAAAATGATGCTAATTTTGAACCTAGATATGCTGGGAAACCTTCTTCAGCAGGAATCTCTTCCAAGCGTCCAGATAATTCTCTCAAGGCTTCCGCCCAACGAGAAGATGAATCCGCCATTACCGCTACATCATAACCCATATCTCTATAATATTCAGCAATAGTAATACCAGTATAAATTGAAGCTTCACGGGCAGTTACAGGCATATTAGAAGTATTAGCTATCATTACTGTTCTATCAAAGAGAGGTCTACCTGTATGAGGATCTATTAATTGTGGGAATTCTTCTAGTACTTCTGTAATTTCGTTACCACGTTCTCCACAACCGACATAAACAACAATCTGAGCATCAGACCATTTTGCTAATTGGTGTTGAGTAATAGTTTTACCAGTACCAAAACCACCAGGAATAGCAACAGCTCCACCTTTAGCAACAGGGAAGAAAATATCAATAATTCTTTGTCCTGTAAGTAATGGTTGTGTAGGTAAATATCTAGTTTTGTAAGGTCTTGCTAATTTTACAGGCCAACGATGAGCTAGCTTGAGTTCGTGGATAGTACCGTGTTCATCTTCTAAAGTTCCAATAACATCGTCTATGGTATATTCACCAGCACCAACAATAGATTTAACAAGTCCTGACATATTCGGAGCGAGCATAACACTATGTAATACTAGTTCTGTTTCAGGGAGTGTCCCAAGAATAGCACCTTTACTAAGTTCATCATTGACTGCTATTTTAGGAGTAAAAGCCCACTTTTTGGTTCTATTGAGAGGTGATACTACGATCCCTCTTTTTAAGAAAATACTTTTTGACTCTTCTGCAATTGCTTTAAGAGGACGTTGAATACCATCAAATATTTGAGAAAGTAATCCCGGTCCTAATTCTACAGATAAAGGTAAACCTGATCCGTAGATAACATCATCTAATTTTAATCCTTCTGTTGCTTCGTATACTTGAATAACAGCGGTTTTTTCTTCTATACTTAAAATTTCACCAATTAATTTTAGGTGAGAAACGTAGACCATTTCCATCAATTGGACAATATCAGTGATCTCCATTGTTACAAGAGGACCATTAATACGGGTAATTTTTCCTATTAATTTCACAAGTTCTCCTTCAATATCTGCATAGAGATATTCAATAGCTTTTCTTTTCTTTCTATAAATAATGTGTTAAAAGTCAAATCGACAATAACGCCACTTTCCCCTTCTACATATAGTCCAGCCTTTATTTTTGGAGAACTGTCTACATGCCCTGAAATAGATAGAGACGTTAATAATTGTTTTATTAATGCTACATCACGCTCATTCACGGTAATCGCTATTTTCATACCTTGAAGAGCTTCGTTGACTTTTACAAGCCAAGATTGTAGTATTTGTTGATATTTTTCTTTATTCGTATGTGTATAATTTAATAAAGCTGCTTTTAGTTCTTGAATAAACTCTTCTGTAAATTCTTGTTCTAAAGTAAGTTGTTTATTAGCTATAATAAAATCTTGCTCTGCTTTGAGCATATTTTCTTGTTTTAAAAGTCTATCAGTAATTTGATAGATTTTACTTTCTTGATTCTCATCTAATTCTTCACCCAAGGTAATAAAAGATTGCGTTGCCTCAATTTTTGCTTTGTTGAACTGATCTTCAATTTCTGTATGAACTTGTTCTTGGATATAAGTAACCATATTTTTTAATGCCATAAAGAACTCCCAATTAATACTATTCTTATTGACCTATTGCTCTTTTTATGTGTTGCATTAATCTTTCGCCTGCGTGAAACTCACCCTTAGATGAGCTAATCTCAAGGATAATAGTAGGATTTTTTGATAAACGAACTTCTTCGATTTCTTTTTTTAATGCCTTACCATAACGTGCTGATATCACTAAAAGAGCTAAATCTTTTTGATGAAGTGCATTCTCAAACACATCGACTAACTCTTGATGATCGATTGGAGATACTACCTCCATTCCAGCTAAACTAAATGCAGGGGAAACCTGTTCACCAACTATTGCTAACACTTTCATAATATAATCCTTAGAAATAGGTTTATCTACATAGATCTATTCAAATAAATTTATTCAAATAGACCTATTTTAAAAAGATTAGGTATTACCCTAATCTTCCTAAAATCATAATAGCGATAATCAAACCATAAATAGCGATACCTTCTGAAAGTCCAACAAACAATAAACTAGTACCAAGCATTTTTGGATCTTCACTTACAGCTCCGATAGCTGCTGAAGCTGACATTCCTGTTGCAATACCTGTACCAATACAAGCTAAACCTACAGAGAGCCCAGCACCTAAGAAGCCCAATCCATAAGCCTCTGGAGGTAAACCAAGAGCAGCGGCAGTATCTGCAGCAAATACAGGAGACACATTAAAAATAGCTGCGACAGCAACCGCTAACATAATAAAAAAGAAGCCTGAAAAACTACCAATTACACTTTTAGCAACAATTTTAGGTACTACTGTGTACTCTCTAGTCTTATGAATCGCTGCACCAACCAAACAAGTTAGGCATACTACCGCAAATAATGTCCACATGAAAAACATATTTTCCTCCAAATACTATATATGTATATATAGTGTTTATATAATTTTTTTTAAATATTCTTTATTTTTTATTATATTCCAACAACAAAAAAAAGTCAATACTTCTTTATAGAAGTATTTATTTATTAAATTTACTTCTATTATTTTCAATATTTTAGAGTGTAATTATTTATTAGAAATATAACAAATAATCAGCTACTAACTCTTTATTTCTTTAATTTTTCTCTTAAATATAAAATATACTATTATTAATAATTATTAGCTCATATTTTGTAGAAAATATTTATTGCTTATGGCTGTATACCCTTGTTTTTTACCTATAAATATAGTACACTGTAATCAATAATCATTTCAAAAAAGGATATCCTATGTCAAAGCATCACACAGCAAACAATCAAATTTACGCTACTTATTTTTTGTATAATTCAATCTTTATTCAACAACAATTAGACTCAGATAATTTTGGTCAGAGTGAACAACAGGAAATTTCTAATGTTGCTATTATGTCTTATCTCGCACTAGAGGCTTTTATCGGCAATGAGCAAGATATCATGGCTACTCAAACAGATATTAGAACGAATTTATCTAAAAGTTTACTAACTGTCACTTTGGATACTTTACAAGATATGATAGCTTTGGATAACAATATCCACGAACATCTCAAAAAAGAGCTTGATATTTATGCGTCTTTGGGTGAATACTATTATAAAGAGAGCCGTAAATTTTTCCCGAATAATGCCTCTACACCAAACAATCCTATGGAATTTTTCTCAACAACAATGTTCTGTTTTGAGACACTTGTAGTCTTAGAAGACAACAAATACTCCATATCAAAAACAATGGACGCCATCAAAGAACACGAGTATGCTGATGTCATTGAACCAATTCTAATAAAAATAAGAGGATAAACATTTATGGCTATGTCTAAAAACACTCTAGGGACTTTATTATTACATATGGTTGCCTTTTTATGGGGATTTTCTTTTATCCCTCAAAAAATGCTTGTCACTGCAGGCTTCCCTCCCTTTTATACAATTGCCTTTAGATTTTCTTTTATTTTTCTACTAGTCATTTTCTTTAGAAAACAAATAAAAATCACTAAGAACACTTTACTTTATGGATTCGCTTTAGGCAGTATGTTGTTATTCGCTTTTGCTACCCAAACAATAGGACTCAAAAACCTAGATGCTAGCATAAGTGCCTTTTTAACAAGTAGTAGCATTGTAGCGATTCCAATTTTAGGGGCTATATTTTTTAAAAAAGCCATTACCAAATATAATGTTTTTGCTATTATTTGTACAATGATAGGCGTTTTTATTTTTAACTTCCAAAAAGGCATTTCCTTTGCGTGGTCTCCTAGTATTTTAATCACCTTATTATGTTCTTTAGGATTCACCTTTCATATCGTATTTTCTAATCACTTTTTAGAAAAGGGGGAATCTCCTGTCACACTACACTTTTTACAATCAATGTTTGTTTCTGTATTAGCTTGGATTTTTGCATTAAAATTTGAAATTTTTCCAACTGCTTGGAATTCTACAACAATTTTAGCTATCTTATATTTAGGGATCTTTGCTTCTTTAATTAATTATGGAATACAATTATTAGGACAAGATCTCACCAAAGACCCTCTCAAAGCGGGATTGATTATCTCTCTAGAGCCAGCGTGGGCTTTTATCTTTGCAATAGTAACCTTAGGAGAAACGCTAAGTCTCTACAAAATATTAGGGATTTTGTTTATCTCCTGTGGTATCATTTTTTGTGAATGGGAAGCAATCAAAAAAAGTCAATTAACAAATCCAAAATTAGAGGATGATTATGAAGAAACAGTACTCTAGCATTATTTTTGATCTCGATGGAACATTGCTTAATAGTGAAAAAAGAAATGCTCTAGGATTATTAAATATCCTACAAATTAAAGCTCAAAAAACAGAGCTGACAATAGACGATATTATCCCCAAAATGGGACGACCAGGTAGATTGATTTTACAAGATTTTGGGATTTCAGAAGACGATATGGATGATTATTTGAATGCTTGGATAGAATCAGTTTATGACGAATCACAAAAACCTATAGAATTATTTCAAGGGATTCTTGGATTATTAGAAGACCTCAAAAAACAATCTATCCCTTGTGGTATTGTTAGTTCCAAAAGTAGAGAGATCTACAATATAGAACAAGAATATCTCAATATCCATGACTATTTTAATCATATTATTTTAGCGGATGATACCCCTTTCCACAAACCTCATCCTGCTCCACTCTTAGAGTATCTTGATCAGTCATCACATGAGGCTCATGAATGTATTTATATAGGTGATGCCTATTCAGATTTAGTTTGTGCTAAAGATAGTAATATTGATTTTGGTTTAGCTGTTTGGGGCTCAGGTTCTTTATTTGAAAAAGAAGAGAATATTTTGAGATTTCATAAGCCTCAAGATATTTTAGATATTATTTAAGTATCTCTATCTCAATAAACATCATACGCAAAAAAACCTCTTAAAATTTAAGAGGTTTTTTTATATGTCATTAGCTGTTTAATATCAATTTATTTACGACGACGTAAACCCAATTCCGAACAACGGATAGGCATAGCAAATAAAGAAATTGCACGAAATAGATGAGCTAATTTTTTAGTTCTATAAGCAGGTGTGCTTGTAGTCCTTGTTGATTGAATATTGGTAGCAACTTCTTTAGTCATCATATCTCCTCTGATTTATCAAGTAATAATTGTTAAGCTCAATAAATTATCGGAAATATTCTTTAAAATCATAAATAATATTTGATTTTTATTTCATTTTATTTTTTGTATCTGGTAAATTGCATGATTTTGTTATGTCTGGACCACATCTTGTACAAGAACCACAAATACCTTTTTTTGCTAACAATACGAGAACTAAATTCTTCATACCTATATAAATAATAGGGCTAATAATAATCAATACAATAAAACTTTTCATAATTTTTCTCCGTCATAAGTATAATATAGTATATTATATTTAAAAGAGTCATATCAATAGTATTTTAAAAAATATTATAAAAATATTTCTATTTTATTTTTGTAAAAAGTTGCAACTGCCTTTTAACATTTGATATACTTAATAATAAACACACTCAAAGGGAGAGTATCACCATGGCTTTACATCCAGCATCATCACTATTAAACAAGGAATGTCAACAATGTGTTGCTACCATAGATAATTTTGATAAATTAGATAAAAACATCCAATACCAACTCACTAGATTAGGAGTTTGTAAAGGCTGTCCTATTTCTATTGCTCAAAACACTATCTTTTCAGACCCTATTATTTTTAATATACAAGACTCCAAAATTGCTCTTCGTAAAAAAGATGCTCATAACATCACCATAGAAATTCAAAACTAATAATATAGATAAATATAGGAAACAATTATGAAAAATATTTTACTCGTGGGAAATCCTAATGTTGGAAAAACAGCTATTCTAAATAGCTTATCTGGATCATCTTATAATATTGGAAATTGGGCTGGTGTAACCGTTGCTCGCCAAGAAGGAATTTTAAAAACAGATAAAGAATCATTCCATCTTTTGGATTTACCTGGTATTTACAGTTTATTACCTTGTTCTGAAGATGAGAACATCAGTATCAATGAATTATTTACCAGTAATTATGATCTCATCATTAATGTAATTGATATGAATAACCTCCATCAAAATCTTATGCTTACTGCAGAATTATTAGAGCTTGGTGTACCTATGATAGGTATCCTTAATTTTTGTGATGAATTTAAGCATTCTTATGATCTTGACATTACTGAATTGCAAGATCTTCTAGGCATTCCTATTATCCCCACTAGTGCACACACCAAAGAAGGTCTTGATGACTTAGTTCAAATGATTAGCCTTACCGAAAATTATCATTCATGGGTTTCACCTCTACGTGTTACACAACAAGAGGAATATCAAGGACTCTCTTCTTTATTACCAAAGGCAGAAATTCGATATCCTTTAGCAGGAATCCCCGAAGCGATCTCCCCTACTATTATTTATACTTATTTATTAATACAACACCCTCTTCTCATTCATCGCTTTGCTCTTGATCATCAAGAAGTAGAAACTATTATAGAAGAAAATCAATCTACTATTCCAAATTATCTTGATGATATTATTCAAAAAAAAGAACTAATTGTTAATCAAAATCCTATCACCATGAAATCAGGACAAAAAGAAAAAATAGATTTCTTAAAACATATAGATCAAGTATTACTACATCCAATTTTAGGATATTTATTTTTTGGTATTATTATGACTGTCTTATTTACTATGGTCTTTAATGCTGCAAATCCTTTTATTGATTTTATCGATTGGCTCATTGGTCAAAAAATCACTACTTATGCAAATATTTTGTTAGCTGGTACCGTCCCTGAATTACATTCTTTTATTGTAGATGGATTGATTGGTGGTGTTGGTGGTGTTCTAACTTTTGTTCCCTTAATTTTTATTCTCTATATATTTTTAGCCGTCCTAGAAGAAAGTGGTTATCTTGCACGTATCGCTATTTTATTAGAATATCCCTTCTCAAAAATTGGATTATCTGGAAAATCATTTTTCCCAATGTTATTAGGGTTTGGCTGTACAGTCCCTGCAATTTACGGGACTAGAGTATTAGAAACACCAGAAATTCGACGTCTAACCTTAATGGTATCTTCCTTAATTTCTTGTGGTGCTAGACTTCCTGTGTATGCACTTTTTATTTCTGCTTTTTTTCCTAGTAATGGTGGATTAATCTTACTAAGTTTATATCTTTTAGGAATTTTTCTTGCTATTACTTTGGCGTTTTTTATCTCCAAATTACCAGATTTTCATTCTAAAAATTCTTGTTTTATAATGGTAATACCTAAATATCGTCTTCCAAATTTTGGTATTGTTATCAGAAAAGCATCTCTGCATGCTTCTTCCTATATTAAAAAAGCTGGTGGATTGATTTTAGGGATGCTTATGCTTATTTGGGCATTTTCTTATTTCCCAGCTAATGGAGATATCAGCAAATCCTACCTAGCACAAGCAGGTAGAACCATACAACCTATTTTTGTGCCTTTAGGATTTGGAGACAGATGGGAACCTGTCGTTTCTATCATTCCATCTTTAGTTGCAAAAGAAGCCGTTGTAGGATTTTTTGGACAAGTGTTAAAAGAAGAGAGCGGTGATGTGTCTTTAGAAGAGAGTGCTCCTCTAACTATTTCAGGTGAGATCATGGAGATAAGCTCTATGTTTTTAGAGACTGCCAAAACATCTCTAATAGGAATGCTCACTTGGAATTTTGCAGAACAATTTAGCACCCCTGATATTTCAGAATTAGAAGAAGAAGCTGGCGTCGGTATTGTAAGCCGATTACAACAAATATGGACTGATGAACATGCATCTAAAAAAGCATATTCTTTTATGATTTTTATCTTATTAACCTTACCTTGTGTAGCCGCAACAGGAGCATTAAGACAAGAGTTAGGTAATAAATATTTTTTCATTACTATTTTGATGTATCTAATCCTACCTTTTATTTGTTCTTTTATTTATTATCAAACAGCTATCTTGTTTTAATTAAAATAATAAACACAAAAAAAAACACTCTTATTAAAAGAGTGTTTTTTTTATTTGATTGTTATTTTTAGTTTTCTTTTTTAGTTACATCTTCAATTTTAGCTTCAATTGGAACTATAACACCATGATGATTTTGGAAATAATTATTAACTTGCTTTCCTAAGAAAGTAGCAAAAGCTTTATTGATTGAAAATTCAGAAGAAGCTCCAGTCAGATTAACAATTCCCTTTCTAGTTAAAATTTTACCAAATTGACTAAAAGATTCTTTTATAGATTCTTTTTTGTCTTCATGATTTAAATGTTCATTAACTGTTTTGAGATATGTTTCTATATTTTCTGGGGTAATCACAGCTTTTTCTTCTTGTAAAGCTCCTGAAATATAAAGAATTAAACAAAGATCTTTTATTTCGTCATCCGTAATATCCAAATCATAAATAGTAGCCAAAGACATCACTAATTCTGAAGGAAATTTTACAAATAATGTTATCCCAGCAGGGATTGAAGCAAAAAAAGCACCAGGGATAATATTTGTCATATTTAACAAATCCCCAGAAGTTGCTGCCAACTCCGTATAAGATGCTATCATTTTTTCTGCTAATTTTTGACGCAGCTCTTTTTCTTCTAACTCTGCAATTTCTTCTGCAATCTCTTCTTTAATCGTTGTTAGTTTCTCTACTATTTTATCTTTAAATGCTTTAGGACTAGCTAATAGCTTATCTAAAATCATTAAGATATCTATATTCCCTGTCAGAGCATGTGCTTTTTCAGCACCTTCAGCTACTGCTTGTTTGGCTTTTTCAGCACCTTCTGTTACTGCTAATTTAATATCTTGAGAAACTTCCATATTAGATATTGTTTCTGTTAAAACTTGGGCTTTTTCTACACCTTCAGTCATCGCTATCTTTGCTTTTTCAGTACCTTCAACCATTGCTTGTTTTGCTATTACAGCACCTTCTGCCATTGCTTGTTTAGCTATTTCAGAGCCTTCTGCCATTGCTTGTTTAGCTATTTCAGAGCCTTCTGCCATTGCTTGCTGAGCTTTTTCTGCACCTTCAGTCATTGCTTGTTGAGCTTTATCTTTTAAAGAATTAAATAGTCCATTAGTTTTTTCTTGCATAGTAATATCTCCCTAATCTATTAATTGTTATTTAATTTAAAAATAATAATAATTTATTTAAATAGCAATTATTAAAAATTGAAATCGCCTCTATCTGTTAAAATAACAGGACCATTACGAGTAATAGCAACTGTATGTTCCCAATGACAGGAAGGCTTTCCATCTTGAGTGACAACAGTCCAACCATCTTCCTTAACCATAATTCTTTCTGTTCCAAGATTTATCATTGGCTCTATAGCAAGTACCATACCAATTTCCATTTTAGGGCCTTTACGTTTTGGATCATAATAGTTTACAATACTTGGTTTTTCGTGTAATTTAGTACCTATACCATGCCCACAAAATTCTCTTACAATACCATATTGTTTTTTAAGGACTGATTCTATTGCTTTACCAATATCACCAATATAATTCCCTGGCTCACAGATCTGTATTGCTTCCCAAAGAGCTTTTTGAGTAAGATCTGACATTTTACGAACTTCTGGATCGACATTACCCACTAAAAAAGTGTAAGCTGAATCTCCATAATATCCATTCAAGTCGACACCCATATCCACAGAAATAACATCACCATCTTTAACTTTAATATTTGATGGAAACCCATGAATAACTTCTTCATTCATAGACCAGCAAATAGAACCTGGGAAAGGAGTCATATCAGGATGTTGTGTATAATTTTTGAAAGCGGGACGCCCTCCACGAGAACGTATCATATCTTCGACAATAGCATCAATTTCTAGCCCAGTAACACCAGGTTTAATAACTGTTTTTAGATGATTGAATATATCTGCTACCAGTTTACCCGATTGTCTCATATAATCTAATTGTAAGGTATTTTTTAGCATTTTTTTCTCTATTATTTTAATTTTTAGTAGGAGTTTCACCCTTCTTATTCTCAGGATTTTTGAAAATTGTTTGTTCATTCTGAGTTTTTAGATCTACTTTTGGTTCGATTTTTTGAACAACTATTTTTTCGTTTTGAGTACTAAAGGTAGAGTCTATAATTGAATCTATCTTTTTAGATTTAGACCCTGTAATATCAATACTGCCTTGTACGACAACACCTGGTTCCATCACTAATTTTGGAGCTTTAATATTTCCTAAAACTCTACCAGATGATAATAATTGAACTTCTTCAGAAGCATCAACATTACCCATAAAAATACCTGCGATAGCGATTGTTTTAGCGTAGACAGTGCCTGTTTTTAATTTTCCAATTGGGCTAATAAACAGATGATCGTCAACTGTTAATTCTCCATCAAAATATCCATCAATACGAAAAGATCCTGCGACCTTAAATTTGCCTTTGAATTCAGCTCCTTCGCCGATCAAACTATTAGGTGTGATTTCTTTACTCATTTGTCCTCCATCGACACATTTAAAATATATCGAGTTATAAGTATATACATTATACTTTATTTTTTTAATATAATCAATACATTATACTGAATATATATTTTGAAAACATTTGTACTTTAGATTGCCATTTTTGTGCTTTTATGTTAATATATAAATATCTTTAGAAAATTATTTGACAACAACTCTGTGTTTTTCTCTCTAAAGTTAAGCCTATAAAATAAATAAAATATAATAAAATAGACGGAGCTACTATGCCTTTTTTTGAGTGGAACCTTCGTCGCTCTGATGTACCTTTACATCGTGAGATCAAGAATGCTCTCCCTTTACCCGAGTTTATACTTAATATTGCTAAAAACAGAGGTTTTGATAGTTACCCCACAATGATGGAGTTTGCCTATCCAAGACTCTTATCTTTACCTTCCCCTTTTGCCTTAAAGGATATTGATAAATCTGTAGTTCGTATACAACAAGCAATTGCAAATAAAGAAAAAATTCTTATCTTGGGCGACAAAGATGCTGATGGTGTTACTGCCACAGCCATCATCTACCGTATTATCAATCGTTTTCGTGGTGATATTTCTTTTAAAGTTCCTGAAGGGACTGATCATTATGGAATGTCAAAAGATGCTCTTGATCAAGCAAAAGCTCAAAACATTTCTCTTATTATCACTGTTGACTGTGGTATTACTGCCGTTGACGAATGTAATTATGCCTCAGAACTCGGTATTGATGTTATCATCACCGATCACCATGAGCCTTTAGATGTCCTTCCTACTGCCTTTGCCCTCGTAAACCCAAAACTAAATGACTACCCTTTTCCTTCTCTTGCTGGTGCTGGTGTTGCTTTAAAATTAGCACATGCTCTTGGCGAAGCTTACTTGTTAGAGGACTACAATCAAGAATTGGTCTTCTTCGATATAGAAACAACAGGGCTTGATCCTGAACAAGATGACATCATCGAAATTGCTGCTCTTATCTCTAAAAATGGTGTAGTAATTAGAGAATATCAATGTCTCATACAAACAGAAAAAACACTAGCACCTATAATAATAGAGGTTACCAAAATCACTAACCAAATGATACAAGATGAAGGTATCCCTATCACAACAGCTCTTACTGAATTTCTTGAATTTATCGGTGATAGGACTATTATTGGACACAACATCATTGGATTTGATATGAAATTTATTCAAATTCAATTACAAAAACACTTCAACAAAAAAATCACCAATACGCCTGTAGATACTTTGCCTATGGCTCGTGTGATGTTTAAACAGCTTAAATCTCATAAATTACTTACCGTTGGTGAACATCTTGGGATTTATGTAGATCATACCAAATTACATAGAGCCTTAAATGATGTTATTCTCAATGCTGAAGTATACAGACGCATGTCTCTTACTCGTTCTCGCCCTATTCAACAGATTTTATCAGAATTACTTCCTTTAGCCGCTATAGGTACTGTTGCTGATATTATGCCTCTTGTTAGTGAAAATCGTACTATTGTTCGTGTAGGTACTGATCAAGAAAATGTTAAACTTACCACAACAGGACTTATTCTTCTTATGCGTCGTTTAAAAGTTATGGATACCCTCAATGCCAAAGCTATAGGCTGGACTTTAGGGCCTATTATTAATTCTCCGGGACGCTTAGGTCAAGCTAGCCTTGTAGTAGAATTATTGATTACAAATAATATTAACAAAGCAAACGAGCTTGTCGAACAGCTCATACAAAAAGATCAAGAGCGTAAAGATTTGATAACATCTTTGGAAGAAGAGATCGTTAGATCTACAAATCTTGATGATATTATCACTAAAAAACATGTGTTTATTATGTCTAATAATATCCGTAGAGGATTGACTGGGCTTATCGCTACTAAATTAACAAATCAATTTCAAGTACCTGTCATTATTGTGGCGTTATCTGATGACGAAACAACAGCATCTGGTTCTGTACGCTCTACAGGATCATTCGATGTGATTAATTTTTTACAAGATTCTAGTCATTTATTCTCTCAGTTTGGCGGACATAAAGCTGCTGGTGGGTTTGTGATTGCTCAAGAAAATCTTCAAGAATTCCAAGATAATATCACTAAATACATGGAAAGCTGGACTTCAACTAATCTCAAAAATGCCTTAGAAATTGATATAGAGATTACCGATTTATCATCTTTAAACATAAAGAATATCCATTATATTCAGTCCTTATTTAATCCTATTGGTAGTAAAAACCCATTCCCAAATTTTTTAATCAAAAATGTCACGCTTATCGAAGCCAAATATATAGGCAAAAACAGAGAACACATGACTTTCACTTTTCAAAAAGGTAAAACATCATTTGATGTGATTGCATGGGGATTTGCAAAACGTTGGGACGATCTAAAAGATTTTACTAATTTTGATATTGTGGGAATCCCAGAGATTAATGATTGGAATAATGCACAAGAAGTACGACTACAATTAATAGATATTGATGGAAAATAATTGTGAATCAATTTAGAAAAAATAATACAGAATCTTTTTTTTCCTTATTACAAGGTATTGTCTCTCATACGGATCAAAGCCGTACTTTATTATTTTCTGGTGAATCTGGATGGGGAAAGGTAGCTTGTGCCTTGGATCTTGCTCAATATATTTTGCAAGAAAATCCTTTATCCAGCAGCAATTTTTTTTATTTTCGTAATGACCTTTGTGCTTTAAAAACAGAATATTTTCTCACTAAAGCTCCCATCACTGATGAGACTTGGACTTGGTTAAATTTATTACAAAGAAGAATCAATACGATTGCTACTTTAGACGAAACCATCACCATGCCTACTGGTATTAAATTAGTGAATATCAAAGAACAACTCGATGAAATTATTCAAACAAAACATATCCCTCAAGATAGTAAATTTATTGCTCAATTGATAAGTTTCACTGCTGTGCTCAATAAGAAATCTGGTATTCCTGTCAATGCTATTAGAGAAGCGATCAAATTTCACTCCGTACAATCTAAAGGTCGTGTCAGTATATTAGCTGATTTTGATACCGCAGATTCCACGACACAAAATGCCGCACTCAAACTCATAGAAGAACCCCACCCAAATCATTGGGTGATTATCACCGCACAAAATCCAAAAGACATTCTACCTACTATTCTCTCTAGGACTTTAAATATTTCTTTCAAAAAGCCTCTTTATACTGAGTTTGAATTTCTTGATCCCAATCCCCAAAAATTGACTTCCTCTGTAGACATAATGAAAGAGAGCCTATACAAGCTCTCTGATATCAAATTAAATCTTATTAATGAGTTTTTTACTCAATGTACTTCTCATATTGAACATGGAATTACTTTTATACAATTTGCTGAAAAATTAAGTAAAGATGGCTATAGTGTTTTATTTTTAGAAGAATTGATTAAATGTATTGAGAATAGTTTACGTCTTCGTCAAAACAAATTAAGAAACATCTCTCTTGATCTTCTCTATCCTCAATATCTTACTTATAGTCTGCAATTTACTAATGTTTCTACAGCAGAATTAGAAGAATTAGTCAGTGAAATAGCAGACGTCTTCCAACAAATCACCAGATCTGTCATCAAAGACGATCATCTTTTACCTGCTTTATTATTGAGTATCTCTCGTCTCTTACGACGAAAATAATTATCTAAGTTGTTGCTCTTGCATACAAAACAAAAGCCAGCACTCCAAATATCAGACTTCCTCCGAAGCCCCCTACCCAAGGTGTTACATCTCCACGTCCTGCCATCCCTAAAAAAGAAGTGTACATTAAATAGAACACCACAAATAATGCCATACTAATAGCACTATTAATAGGAACAGAGACTTTTTTAGAGGCCATATTCACAATCCCTATCCCTATCATCACCACAAAAATCAAGCCCAAAGGATAAGCATCTTTAGCATAAAATTTTGTTAATTCACTATGATAAGATCTTCCTGATCTTTTAAGTTTATCAATATGTCTAAGCCCTTCTTCTACTGTCATCGCATCAATAGGATACCAATTCCTTTCAAAAAACCAATAAGGATCCTTTAAATTTTGGTCTACTTCATAGTCTACTTCTCGAGAACTAAATAGTTTACCACCCTCTGAAATCAATCTTATCGTACCATTGGAAATTGCCCATGCCTTAGCACCTTCATCCCATATCAATTTATCTGCGTCTATTCGTTTTTGGAAAGATATCCTATCAGGAACTTTTATATTTTTTAAGGATTCTATATTAATTCTATTATTATTGA
>CAMRBT010000006.1 GCA_947040475.1 uncultured Brevinema sp. | reverse complement strand
TGTATTAAAAGATTGTAGATTGAAAGATTATAGATTGAAAGGTTATAGATTGAAAGATTACAGATTAAAAGATTATAGATTGAAAGATTATAGATTATAGATTGAAAGATTATAGATTAGAAGATTATAGATATTTCTAAGTAGGTTCTATTTAGTAGCAACAACAATTTCTCATACAGCGGTAGATGTTTGTGAATAGGTAATATTTAGCACTATATAGTTGCTTTAATATAAGTGTGTTTTTACACACAATAGTTAGTTTAGGTACAGTAAAGCAGTTTGAAGAAGTAAGTTATTTTGCAGGTTACGATATAAATAAGTTTGGGGCGAGTATGTCTAAAAAAATTAAAAGTGCAGAAGTAAAACAGTTAGTGGCTTTAGGTAAAGAGAAAGGTTTTTTATCATTTGATGAGATCAATGAAGGTTTACCAGAAGAGATGCAATCGGTCGATTTGATGGAGGAGATATTGTTACTTCTTTCACAGCTAAAGATTGATGTGATTGATAACAAATCTAAGAAGGACACTTTGTTTACTACTGCTATTGTAATCGATGAAGAGCCAGTTGATGAAGACTTAGCAATTGATACTGGTTATAGTAGTGACGAAATTGATGAAGGTCTTCCAACAGATGATCCTGTTAGATTATATCTTAAAGAGATGGGTAATATTCCACTTCTTTCAAGAGAGGAAGAGATTGTTGTTGCGAAAAATATCGAGGAAGGACAACGTAAAGTTATCTGTTCTGTACTATCATTTCCAACAACTGCAGAAAAGATCATGCAGATGGGTGAAGATGTTAAAAATGAAGAGATCAAGCTTAAAGATGTAATAGATATAGAAGAAGAAACCTATATGGACGACGATATAAAAACTGATGCAGATGAAGTTGATGAAGAGCTTGAAAATGAAAATAAACTAAATAAAGAACACGCTTTAAAGATGCAATTTATTGAAACGATTGAGGATATAACTAAAAAGTTAAGAGCAGATATCGTCTTAAATAAAAAAATTCGTACACCACGTAAGAGTATGTCGGCAACTAAAGTTGAGGCTATTAAAGAATCAATTAAAGCTAATATCAATGAAGCGACAGATAGATTATTAGAGATAAAATTGAATTTCAATAAAATCTGTCAGATAGCTGAAGATATTAAATCAATCTATTCATTTATCAATTCTGCAAGAGCAGATATCAAAAAAATATGTAACCTAATCAGATATAAATATGACGAAAAAGCAAACTTTCTATCAAAAGATGAAGTTTTAACAATATGTAAAAAAGCTAAGTTTGATGTTAAAGAGTCAGATTTAATCGCTAAAAAGTATACAACAGCTGCGTCAAACTGTGAAAAGGTATATAAATCAATAGGGATAGATAGAGAAGAGTTTGAAGTTATCTATGAAAACCTATCTGAAGGGGAGAGAGCAACAGAGCGTGCTAAATCTAAATTGATTGAAGCAAACCTACGTTTAGTTGTGTCAATCGCTAAGAAGTATACTAATAGAGGATTACAATTTTTAGATCTTATTCAAGAAGGTAACATCGGCTTAATGAAAGCTGTTGAGAAATTTGAATATAGACGTGGATATAAATTTTCTACTTATGCAACATGGTGGATACGTCAAGCAATAACTAGAGCTATCGCAGATCAAGCAAGAACAATTCGTATTCCTGTTCACATGATTGAAACTATCAACAAAATGATGAAAGTTACACGTAATCTTCATCAAGATTTAGGAAGAGAACCTACACCTGAAGAGATCTCTAAACAGATGGATATCCCTATTGAGAAGATTAAAAAAGTTATGAAAATAGCTAAAGAACCAGTATCGTTAGAGACTCCGATCGGTGAAGATGAGGATTCAAGTTTAGGTAACTTTATTGAGGATAAATCATCAAGAAATCCATCAGATGAAGTTATCTATCTAAAATTACGAGAACATACTCATGTGTTACTAGATACATTAAGTCCAAGAGAAGCATCAGTTCTTAGACTTCGTTTTGGAATAAACTGTGAATCTGATCATACATTAGAAGAAGTTGGTAAAAAGTTTAATGTTACAAGAGAACGTATAAGACAGATCGAAGCGAAAGCTTTACGTAAATTACGTCATCCAATAAGAAGAAAGATAATGGAAACATTTACTGATTAAACTTTGAAAATAATTGAAATTTAATTTAGCTAATTATACATTTTAAATATTATGCTATATATGGAGAGTAATTTCACAGTTGAAATAATCTATATGTATTAAATAATTTAAAGATTGATACAATTGTATTTTATAAATATGTTATGAATTTAAGCATCCTGAATGTGTAAATAGGTTAAGTCTTGTAAAAAAATGAAATATTACACATCTTCATTACAATGCAGATATTCAAACTATAATAGATACTCTATATATTGTAAATATTTTAAGTATTGCAAATATTTTATAAGTATGTTAGCTTTAGTCTGATATTCGGAGGGGCTAGCATCATGTTTTTGAGTCATTTTTATAACTACTTTTCAAGTGATATAGCAGTAGATTTAGGTACTGCGAACACGTTGATATATGTCAGAGGTAAAGGGGTCGTTGCGAGCGAGCCATCTGTTGTGGCAATTAACAGAGATACTGGTGCGATAATAGCTGTTGGTCAAGAAGCAAAAAGCATGTTAGGTAGAACGCCTGCAAACATTATTGCTATTCGTCCGATGAAAGATGGCGTTATAGCAGACTACGATATAACAGAGAAGATGCTTAGGCATTTTATATTAAAAGTTCATAACCGTAAAACTTTGGTTCGTCCAAGAATGGTTATTTGTATACCATCAGGTGTAACACAAGTTGAAAAACGTGCTGTAAAAGATTCAGCAATTCAAGCTGGTGCTCGTGAAGTTTTTCTAATTGAAGAACCTATGGCTGCAGCGATCGGTGCTGGGTTACCTATTCAAGAACCATCAGGAAATATGGTTGTGGATATTGGTGGTGGAACAACAGGGACTTCCGTTATCCAAGATGGTATCGTTATTCATAGTGATGATGATGCTACAGGTGGAATGCATTGTACTTATGTGATCGCTGGTAATTTTAGGATTCCTTTTGAAGAAGCAGAACTAATCAAAATGGACAAAAGTCGTGAACTAGAAGTCTTGACTATTGTTACCCCTGTTATTCAAAAAATGGCAGTTATTGTAGAAAAACATATACAATCTTATAGTGTTGATGCTATAGTTTTGTGTGGTGGCACAGCATGTCTTAAAGGCATAGATACAACCATGGAAAAAACAATTAATATAAAAACGTACAAACCTCATAATCCTTTTTTGGTAACTCCAATGGGAATTGCAATGGGTTGTCCAACATATACAGTTTAGGAGTAAATATGACATTATTAGAATTCATTAGTTCTGTTTGTAAAGAAGTATTTACAGAAGAGAATTTATTAAAAGTTAATTCTAGCCCTAGTCAATCAAATCAACATAAAAAAACAAAATCTTCAGTACTTATTACCGAAGAAAAACTCAAAAAAATGATTAAAGATGGATCTGTTAGTGAATTATCAGAGGATAGTAGATTTACACCTCTTGCTCGTGATAGTTATAGAGACTACAACAAAAAATTAAAAGCTTAGAGGTATAATATGGTAATTGGAAATGTTATAGGAAATATCTGGGCAACCAAAAAAGATGAAGGGCTGAATGGCTTAAAATTACTAATTGTTGAGCCTGTTAATGTTAAAACAGGAGATACAAGTATGCCTATTGTTGCCGCTGATATTGTTGGTGCGGGAATAGGAGAGCAAGTATTGGTAATTCGTGGAGCAGCAGCTAGACATGCTTTAAATAAAGATAAAAACCATACTATAGATGCTGTAATTATTGGGATCATAGATGATCTTGACTTAAACAAATAAAACAAACAAGTAAACAAAAATAAATAAGAAAGGATACAATTATGAAAGTAATTTCTCTAAAAAACATTGAAAATGTCTATACAGAAGGACAAAAAACACTAGAATTATGCCCTAAACAAATAATAACCCCATCTGCTAAAGATTTTCTCAAAAACAAAGGTGTAGCAATCGTTTATTCAGGAGAAGGTTCAACACAACAAGGATCAACTTTTTCTTCTAATACAAACAGTAATAATTTATCTGAAAAAGAAATTGTGTCACGCATCTCTTCTTTATTGGTCAACAAGCACGGAATCACAAATTCCGAAAAAGTATCACAAATTGCCCCAAAAGTGATTAAACAAATAAATAAATAAATAAATTAACTAATTTAAGGAGTTTATTATGAGTATTAACGAAATAATTATCTTGATTATGACTGTCTTTATGGCACTCGGTGGACTAGATAAAGTTTATGAAATATTAACAGGCAAAAGCTTTGGCTTAGCGGAACATTTTAACGAAGGAATCATGGCTATGGGCGCTTTAGCTCTAGCAATGATAGGGGCAATTTCTATTGCTCCTGTATTAGGAAAAGTATTACTACCTATTGTTGGACCAGTATATGCAATGTTAGGTGCTGATCCTGCTATGTTTGCAACAACATTACTTGCAAACGATATGGGTGGCTATCCCTTAGCGATGGAATTAGCAAAAACACCAGAAGCTGGTAAATTTGCAGGATTGATTTTAGGTGCTATGTTTGGTCCTACTATTGTGTTTACCATTCCAGTTGCTCTAGGTATCATTAAAACAGAAGATAGACCTTATTTAGCACAAGGTTGTTTAGCTGGTATTGTAACAATTCCTTTGGGTTGTTTGGCTGGTGGACTTGTAGCAGGTTTACCTATTGCAATGATCCTTACTAACCTTATCCCTGTTGTTCTTGTTGCGGTATTAATTGCTGTTGGATTAGTATTAATTCCTACCCAAATGATTAGTGGATTTATAGGCTTTGGTAAAGGCGTAATGGTTGTTATCACAATAGCTCTTATCGCTGCTATCATTGAAACTTTATTAGGATTTGTTATTATTCCAGGAATGGCTCCTGTTTCTGATGGTATAGCCGTTGTTGGTGGAATAGCAATAGTCTTAGCTGGTGCATTCCCACTTGTTTTTGTAATCACAAAAGTTTTCCAAAAACCTTTATTAAAATTAGGTGGCTTATTAGGTGTTAACGAGATATCTGCAGCGGGATTTGTTGCAACTCTTGCTAATAATATTCCAATGTTTACCATGATGAAAGATATGGATACACGTGGTAAAATTATCAACACAGCATTTGCTGTGAGTGCATCTTTTGTATTTGGAGATCATTTAGGTTTTACCGCTGGAATTGATGCAACATATATTTTCCCAATGATCGTTGGTAAATTAGTTGGTGGTGTTACTGCTATTGTTGTAGCCTTTTACATGACTAAAAAATTAGCTAAATAAGAAGGTCTATATGCAAGATATTAAAGCACTTGTTGAGGAAGTTGTTTCTCGAATTTTAAACGAAACGGGTCCAGAATTCCCATTTGATCGACAAACTATTGCTGGTGGTATAACGCTTATTAAAACTAAAACAGTTAAAGCAGAACCATTTGAAGTACAAGGTAAAAAAATAGAAAATGTTTATGTTACGGATGTTTTAACATTAGAAGAAAGTCCTCGTCTTGGTGTAGCAGTTATGGAAATGAAACATACCGAATTTCCTTGGACACTTAAGTATGATGAGTTAGATTATATTGTTGACGGAGAATTAGAAATCGAAATTAATAATCAATCTGTTATTGGTAAAGCGGGAGATATGATCTATATCCCAAAAGATAGCAGTATCATTTTTAGATCCAAAAACTCGGCTAGATTTATTTGCGTTATGTACCCTGCAAATTGGTCTGAATTATAAAAATATAAGATATTAAAAAAAATATACCTAAGGTATAAATAAGGTGGAAATATGAATGGATTAACTCTTAAAACAAAAATTGTTTCTGGTGAAAATTCTAGTCATGATTATGATTATTCTAGCTACTCACGAGTATTAATTGTTACCGACCAAATGATGAATAAAATTGGTCTATGTGATATTATTACTTCTCGTTTGAATGAACAAAAAATTAAATATACTATTTTTGATGAAGTTGAAGCAAACCCGTCTTTTGAAACAGTTACAAAAGGAGTTGCAGAATTAATAGAATTCAATCCTGATGCTGTAGTGGCTTTAGGTGGTGGATCTGTAATTGATGCATCAAAGGGTTTTATTTTTTATAGTAATGAAGTGCACAAAGAAATCAATAAAGAATTCATCAAACCTGCATTAATTGCTATTCCAACAACAAGTGGAGCTGGATCTGAAGTAACATCATATGCTGTTATCACAGATACAAAAAATCACATAAAGATACCTCTAGTATCTGATCTTATTATTCCAGATGTTGCTATTCTTGACTCTTTAATGACAAAATCTTGTCCTCCTAAAGTTTCTGCTGAAAGTGGAATTGATGTGTTGACTCACGTCTTAGAATCCTATGTTGCAACAGATTCAAATGTTTTTACAGAAGCATTATCTGAAAAAGTATGTAAAATGGTATTCCAAGAATTGATTAATGTTGTTAAAGATGGAAACAATATGAAAGCTCGTATGATTATGCACGAAGCTTCTTGTATGGCTGGAGTTGCTTTTACAAACTCTGGATTAGGACTAAACCATGCTATGTCTCATATTTTGGGTGGAAAGTTTCCAATACCTCATGGTAGAGCGAATGCATTATTAATGCCACAAATTATCAAAATCAACCAAAGAAATTCAGCTCATAAATATGCAAAAATAGCAGCTTTATTAGGATTTCCTTCATCTTCAGATGAGGAAGGTGTAATTTCTCTTTTAGTTGGTGTTGAATACTTATGTAATGCAGTTCAATTAGAAAGATCTGTAACAGAATTTGGTATTTCTAAAGAGGCTTATTTAGCAGCTATTCCAGAAATGGCTAAAGCAGCTCATGTAGATCCTTGTATTAATACAAATCCTGTTAAACCAACAATACAAGAAATCGAAGAAATTTACAAAGCAATTTTATAAATTAGGATGAAAAAATGGGCTTAATTGAAAAAATAACTACTGCTGGCGTCGTAGGTGCCGGTGGTGCTGGGTTTCCAACTCATGTTAAATACGCTGCAGAAACAGAATATTTTATTTTGAATGCAGCAGAATGTGAACCATTAATTCATAGTGATAAATATTTAATAAGAACAAGAGCTAAAGATATTGTTGAGACAATGTTAATCATTGGAAAACATATGAAATGTTCTAAACTTGTTATAGCTATGAAAAAAACATATACTAAAGAAATCGAGGTTTTGAAACAAGCGATAGGATCTCATAATATTGAGATTTTACAAATGAATAGTTTCTATCCTGCTGGTGATGAACAAGTAATGATTTTAGAAGCAACAGGTAGACGTGTCCCTATAGGTAAATTACCTAAAGATATAGGCGTTGCTGTATCAAATGTTGGTACTGTCTGTGATACTGCTGATGCTCTAAAAGATATACCAAAAACTACAAAAACCCTCTCCGTAATAGGGGATGTTAAAATTCCTTCTATTGTAGAAGCATCTATTGGAATGAAAGTTTCAGAATGTCTCGAAAAAGTTGGATTGTTAAACTCTGAATTTTCTGTCATTATGGGTGGACCAATGATGGGAAAAATTTATAACTGTGAAGATATTGGAGATTTAACTATTACTAAAACAAGTAATTCCTTGATTGTTTTAGAAAAAGATCATTATCTCTTAAAACGTCAAAACACACCAGTTCAACATTTGATTAATCAGACAAACTCTGCTTGTATTCAATGTAGAATGTGTACAGATCTATGTCCTAGATTTTTAATAGGACATCCTTTACACCCACATAAAGTAATGAGAAATATTGCCTTTGGTAATATTGAAGAAAATCCTGTTTTTGAAGAATCATTACTCTGTTGTGAGTGTGGTGTTTGTGATATTGTATGTCCTATGCATCTTTCTCCACGACGTATCAATCAACTAGCTAAAAGAACATTAGCAGGTAAAAAATTCCCGAAAGGTGAATTACGCGAGCCTGAACTTTTTAGAAACGAGCGTTTACTACCAAGTTATCGTTTAGTTTATATGATAGATGTAAATCGTTATAAAGAACAAGTTCCTCAACAAACAGTGAGCTTTAGTCCAGATACTGTTTGGATCCCTCTAAAACAACACATAGGTAAAGAATCTGAACCTGTTGTAAAAGTAGGTGACACTGTCAAACAAGGCGATTTAATTGCACAAATAGCAACTAATGCTTTAGGTGCTAATATTCACGCTTCTATTTCTGGTAAAGTAACAGAAATTACTAGTCAATATATATGTATAAAAAAATAAAAAGGATTGTATCATGAAATCTATAGCTATGATTGAATTCCGTAGTATTGCCAGAGGTATTAAAACAGCTGATATAATGATAAAAGCAGCTAATATTGTAATTCTCAGATCAACTACTATTTGTCCAGGTAAATACGTTATTTTAGTAGGTGGAGATACCTCCTCTGTTAAAGAAGCTCTTCAAGTCGGTTTGGACAGTGGGTCACCTTATATTGTGAGTCATTCTGTTATCCCTAATATTGATCCTCAAGTTATTCAAGCAATAGAAGGATTTACAGAAATTTCTATGGGTGGAGCAGTAGGCGTATTAGAATATTATGCTGTTATCGACGCTATTATTGGTGCTGATGAAGCTGTAAAAATATCCAATGTAAGTATTATCGAAATACGTATGGGCTTTGCTATTGGTGGTAAAGGATTTGTTGTTTTAACAGGAGATATCGATTCTGTTGAAGTCGCTGTTAAACACATTGAAGAAAAAGCTGCTGATACAGGTATGCTCATGGAAACTAGTATTATACAAAATGTTTCTCCAGACTTATTGAAATTCTTAATATAAGAATACTTAACTAAAATTATTAAAAAACTCTTATTCTCTATCTTTAGAGCATAGGAGTTTTTTTAAAAATACCTATATAAACAAACAAAATTTGATTTATTCTTGAAGAACAGTTATACTAATACACACTATGTATTTACATAGAATTTCGGAGGAAAAATGAAATTTTTTTTATTAATATTAATGGTATTTGTTAGTGCTTGTGCACAGAATAAATCTGAAGGCGTTGGTATAGGTTATGGTGGTGATATTAAAGTCACTGTAGAACTTACTGACGATAAAATTAAAGATATTGTGCTTGTATCTGATAACGAAACTAGTCTTCTTATGAATAGAGCTTTCCCTATCATGAGAGATAGAATTATTACAGAAAATACTCCAGCTGTGGATAGTGTTTCTGGTGCTACTTTTACTTCTTTTGGAATTAAAAGTGCTGTCGCTAAAGCATTGACTGAGCTTAACAAAGAAACTCCTAAAATCACATTTAAAACAGTAAGTGCTATACCAACAGCTCCTATTGAGGATATACAAACAAGTGTTCTTATTATTGGTGGAGGTCCAGCAGGTCTTGCCGCTGCTATCGAGGCTAGTAAAGGTGGAGCAGAAGTTACTCTAATTGAAAAATTAGATATCTTAAGTGGTAATGGAAAATTTGATAAAGATTTCTACGATATGGTAGATACAGAAGCTGAGAAAAAAGCTAATATCCCTACAACTAAAGAAGAACTCTATGCTGAGTTCATAGCTAGAAAAACTACAGATACACCAGAACGTCTTAGAGCTTTTGTTGATGGAGCTGCTGAGATTGACAAATGGATGAGAGAATTTGGTATTACCCTTGATTACATTTATGCAAAACGCTCTTTTATGAATACTTCTAATTCCTATGCAGGTGAACATATTCAAGATAATATAGAACAAGTTGTTAGAGATCTTGGCGTGGATATTCGTACAGGAACTAAAGGCGTAGATCTTATTATAGAAAATAAAATCGTTAAAGGTGCTACCGTTCAATATAAAGATCAAACATACAAAATCATGGCAGATGCTGTAATTATTGCGACTGGTGGATTCTCAGCAAATGCTGAACTTCTAAAAAAATATAGAACAGATTTAGTAGGATTGTATACTTCTAATCAAGAACAAAACCAAGGTGATTTTATCCCTGTATTTGAAAAATACAATATGGGCTTAAAAAACTTAGGAGTCTATAATATATTTCCTTTTACTTATCCAAAAACTCGTGCACTCACAGGAACAGACGATCCTCGTGGAGATTTTTTCTTAGTTAATGCTCAAGGAAATCGTTTTGTTAACGAAAAAACAGCCAGAGACGAAATTGCAAAAGCGATACAATCTCAAGAAGGTGAAAAAGTTTATTATATATACGATCAATCTACAAAAGATATTTGTTACCGTTTACGTTCACACGAAGATTATGGCTGGGTATCTACAGGACAAACATTAGAAGAACTTGCAGGAAAACTAAAAATAGACTCTAACAATTTTGCGAATGCATTTAATATTTATAACAAAGCAATCGCTGGTGAAATTACAGATCCTATGGGAAGAACTCCTTATAGTCGTCAATTTACAGCAAAAGGTCCTTATTACGCTATTCCTGTACGTTCTGCATTTCATATGACACGTGGTGGGGTAACCGCTAATGAAAAAGCTGAAGTCTTGTATAAAGATGGCACTGTAGTTAAAGGATTGTATGCAGCTGGTGAAGTAACAGACTTTATTGTTGGAGCATACATGGGCTCTTATGTATTTGGACGTATTGCTGGACAACAAGCAGCAGAATTTATCACTATTAAATAAATAAAGTGTAAACACAAAATAAAAAGCCACCTTATAATGAGGTGGCTTTTTTGATTTGAAATTTAACGATAAATAGGGCTTGATTAACCCTTGTTTTTTATGAAGGAGTAGATAGGGCTTTTTTTACCGAATCCACCAGCAACTTCTAATAATTCACCTGTCATATAAGAAGATAGATCGCTTGCTAAAAATAACACAGCATTATAGCCATCTTTTTTTAATTTATCGACTTCTTCTTGCCCCTTATCCATTTCAAAGCCAGCTAGATATACTTTAGAGCCATTTTCAGCAAGTGTCTGCATAAATTGGATAGCTCAACACCTCTAGAGCTAGCTGTAACTAATAAAACCTTATCTTTTACTATTATATTGTCTTTCTTAATAATATTTTCGACTCTTATAAATAATAACATACAATCAAAATATTTACAGTATTTAGTCGCTATATTTTAGAAATAAATTAAAGATTATTGTAATTCTTAGTGATATATAATATAATGAAGAGATGATGTAAGATATATAGGAGTTACAAAATGACTATTAGCCAAGCTGTACAATTGATATCAGAATACTGTGAGAATGATTTGTCAAAAACAAGAGCAGTATTAAAACATGATTGTGCTATTGAAAACAATAAAATTAATGAACTATACGATATGAATGATCCAAAAGCAGGATTTGGTGATTATATTCCATATTTTTCAGGTAGAGGGCATAACTATATATTAGAATTACTTAAATATTTTAATAGTGAAGAAAAAAAACAATTAATCAATTATGCTAAACACCTAGAAAATTTAAAAATAAATCAAAAGACAGACTCTATCATACCTGATAAAGATATTTCAAAGTCAGAAAATATATCAGAAAACAAAAAAGAGTCTTCTTCAATTATCATTATTAATGATGATGATAACAATTCTGCTGATGCAAAGATTAATAACGAAAGCACAACAAATATATCAACGCTTATAGATCTTAATATCCAAGTACAAGCATCTGACAGTATAAGGGTAGAAAACAAAATAGAGATACAGAATATAATCTCTCAACTAGAAAATGCTAAAGATAACAATGATGAGGGGAGTTATGTTGATTTGTTCTTTAAACTTCTTGATAAGCTTAGCGGAACGGGATTAATTCCAGATTGGCTCGCTAAATCTGCAAAATTTGCACAAAATTTTTTAGATAAATAATTACTTAGAAAAAACGAAGTAGTAGGAGGAGGTTAAAATGACTTATGAAAATCGTGTAAAAATGATAAATTTAATAAGTAAATGCAAGTTTAATATTCTTCTTATGCTCTTCAAAATCTTCTATACTATTAAAATTTACTTGTCCATATTAGTTCTTATAGTCGTAAATCCTGTTTTATTAGTATGCCTTTATGTTTACAGATTTGTCAAAAGTTTTTTTATAGCATTTATCATTGCTGTTTGGAGATTTATTAAAGTAATAGAATCCATTAATTATAGAGATTGAATAAAAGCCCCCTAGTTTATTACTAGTAGGGGCTTTTTTATTGTATCTGTATTTATTAGGGGAATATCATCAGGAAAAACAATCTTAGCTTGTTTTCTAGCTTCATCGAGAATATCCATAACTATTACAGTATTTTCAAGAGACTTAAAAAAGGATTTATCCCCAGAGCTAACACAACGGAGAAATTCTCCTAATTCATAATAATATTGAGTATGTTGTTGGGCTACACTGACATCTTTTATGATGTGTTGATGGGTATCAATATCTAATATTCTAGAAAGTATAGAAAAATCACTACCTATAATTTGACGTTTTTTGGTATAAATATGAGCATCTAAACCGTCGTTTGAAATTTTAGAGTGGGTGATTTTTACATCAAAAGAATGATAAGAAAGCACTAATAATCCTTTTCCGTCTACACCTGTAGACAATTTAACAAGAGAATGATAAGATATTTTTTTTGGTTCTCCCCATAAAGCAACAGCAAACCAAATCCCATAAACACCTAGATCCATCAAGGAACCAGCTGACATCTCAGAAGAAAATATATTTGTGTTATTACCTTTAATAAAATCATTAAGTTTAGAACTTACCTTTGCAAAGGCTAAGTTGACATGAATAATTTCTTTATTTGGAGGAATAATTTCTTGTAATTTTTTAAAATTAGGTAAAAAGGGTGTGACGATAGCTTCCATGAGAACAACATTTTTCATTTTTGCTAATTCTATTAATTCTTTAGCTTGTATACTATTACTTGTAAAAGCTTTTTCTAATAAAATATGTTTACCTTGTTCTATTAATATCTTTGCTTGAGGGTAGTGAAAACTGTTTGGCGAGGCTATATAAACCGCTTCTGTATTGGTTTGAGCTAATTCTTCGACGGTAGACACATGATTTTTGAATCCGTATTGTTGAATAAATTCTTCACCTTTTGAAGAAGATCGTGAACAAATATAATCCAATTCAATCTCTGGGTACAACTTTATAGCTTCTAACATTTTAGTGCTAATGATACTGGTACCAATAATACTTAGTTTCATAGATTTCTCCTATAATAAGTTATATTGTAACTTATTTTCAGGATTTTACTAGTGATAAATCAATTCTAGCACATTTTTTTTATTAGTTATTTTAAATGCTTATAACAAAATAACTAAAGCGTATTGATATTATAGTATAATAAGTGATATCTCTATAAGGAGCAAAAATCCCCTCTCTATTTAAAAAAAGGGGATTTTTATTTTTGGAATATATAACTAACAATTATTGGAATCTAGGTAAAAGATTAAATACATCTGATAATACATGACATACACCAATTATTACTCCGTAAGTAATAATTGCATAAGACCAAAAGTTACCTTTGTAAGCAGTAAATCCAACATCACGATTTTGTTTTCTGATAGTGATTAACATAAGTCCAGGGATTATCAATACCCAAACAGCACTGAACAATCCAGCCCATCCAATAGCACTGATAAATCCATTAGGAAAAAACAATCCACCAACGACAGGTAACACAAAAGTGAGTAGGGTGATTTTGATTCTACCTGCAAGTTTAGAATCATCAATTTTTAATAAATCAGCAATAAAATCATACAAACCTAATCCCACTCCTAAAAAAGAAGTAGTCAAAGCAAAGAAAGCAAACATATCTAAAGATTTTTTGATGAATGAACTTGCTGTACCAGCTCCCGTATATTTTAACAGCACATCAACATTACCACCTTCAGCAATCACAGATCTAAAAGTATCACGGGAGACATTCCCTTGCACTAATAAAATCCACAATAAATAGATAACAACACTAATCAAAGAACCATATAAAAAACACTTAACAGTACGATTAGGGTTTTCTTTCCCAAAATATTTAACTAAGCTTGGAACACAATTATGATAGGTAAAAGAAAGCATATAGGTAGATAATGCCATCCAGATAAAAATACTTTTATTATCCCCAGATTGATCAAACAAATTCAAAGGCGAAATACTAACTGTCATCCCACTCATAGAGGTAACAAAAGCAACTATCAATCCCACCATCATGATAGAGGCAACTTTATCCACAGCAACAGTACCTATAAAGATTACCGTAATTAAAAATAAAGAAAAAATCAATCCACTAATCATCGTGTTAGAAGGCATACCTAAATTTGATAAGTAATAATTAACAGTAGAGCTACCACCACTTACATAAGCATACAGAACAATATAAAAAACAAAAGTAAAGGAAACTCCATTAATTACATTCCAAACTGGACCTAGGGTGTTTTTTACTAAAGAATTAAAATTATCTCCAGCCTCATAATGAAGATTGACCTCTAGTATTGCACGACTAGAAAGGTAGGTCATTCCCCAAGAAAAAAACATGAGCGCTATAGCCCAAGAAACCCACATTCCTGCAGAAATAGTTGGTAATGCAAGCATTCCAGCTCCGATTGCTGTGCCAGCAACAATCATAGTACCACCAAAAACCGATGGTTTTCTTAATGGTTTAGACATAATATCCTCCTAGATATTTATAAAATTATGTTTATTTATTTTCCTTAAACGAAGGAGTTTTGTTATATAATTAAAAAAAAAGCCACCTAGAACTAAATTCTAAACGGCTGTTAATATATTTTTATATTTACATCATTACTGATTTAATTCTCTTAACATAGGGGAGTTCTAAAAAAATGAAAAAAACTAAAAAAAGTTGATTGGAGAATCATAGTAATGTTCCTTACGACAGAGTCGTTTATTTGTATTTATAGGGCATAAAAAAAGCCACCTAGAACTAAATCTAGATGGCAGATAATATATTATATCTAATTATACCATTGATAATTTAATTCTTTTAACAGAGGAAGTTCCAAAAAAATAGAAAAAACTAAAAACGGTTGATTTGTTAATCACAATAATTCCTTACGACAAAATTGATAATATAATTATAAAACATTTTTAACAATTTGTCAAGACATTTATATAAAAATTTTATAAAAAAGGAGTAGGGGGAAGAAACAACATAGAATCAACCCTATACAAGCCCCAATTTTGACAAAAAAAAGGAAAGCACTTATACTAAGTCTTGTAATTTAATAGGAGGGAAAAATGTTTATTAAAATTATGCAGACGATTTCTTTGTATGCCGTACCACTTATCGTATTACTTGTACCTTTATATGCACTTTTGGTTAAAAAAGTAAAAGTGTATGAGGTGTTTAGTGAAGGGGCAAAAGATGGTTTCGATACAGCTGTTAAGATATTACCATTTTTGTTAGGAATGTTGGTATCAATAGGGATCTTAAGAGCTTCTGGTACTATAGATTTGTTTGTTGAAATGACAAGACCTTTGTTAGCTAAAGTTGGTTTTCCTAGTGAATTATTACCTATCTTTATTATGAATCCTATTTCTGGGGGAGCTGCACGTGGCGCATTATTAGATGTTTTTAATGCTTATGGCCCAGACTCTTTCATAGGAAGAGCTGGCTCAACGATGTTTGGATCTACAGAAACAACGCTTTATGTGTTAGCTGTTTACTTTGGTTCTATTGGAATCACCAAATCTCGCCATGCTGTTGCTGCTGGATTTACTGCTGATGCTGCTGGAATGATCTCTGCGGTGATTATTACAGCTCTTGTTTTTGGCACGGTATAGGAGAACAATATGATTAATTATATATGGATGTTTTTTATTTTAGTAGGAGTTGTTGTATCAATTTTTACTGGTAATGTTCAAGCTGTAACCGATGCGACTCTCGAATATGCAAAGCTTTCTGTAGAGCTAGCTTTTGGATTGATAGGGACTATTGCCCTTTGGTCTGGATTGATGAAAATAGCAGATGAAGCAGGTTTAGTGAAGGCTTTGGGAAGACTTTTAAGACCTTTGATGATAAGACTTTTTCCAGATGTGCCTGAAGACCACCCTGCAATGGGGAGTATGGTTGCTAATATTGCAGCGAATATCTTTGGATTGGGGAATGCGGCAACACCTTTAGGTTTAAGAGCCATGAAAGATCTTCAAACTCTTACCGATGACAAAGAAACAGCAACGAATGCCATGGTTATGTTTTTAGCGATAAATACCTCTTCTGTGACTTTGATTTCTTCAGGTATTTTAGCAATGCGTGTTGCTTCAAATTCTACGAACCCAACAGAAACGATTGCTTCTACTATTTTAGCAACGACAATTTCTACTACTGTTGCTATTATAGCTGCAAAATTATACCAAAACATGAAAATGTTTAATAAGTAATAATATCTAAAATACTTTATACAAAAAAGAGAGCTATAATGTTCTCTTTTTTGTGTAATAGGCACATAAATTTGGAGAATAAATGAATAAAGGTAAACAACTGCAAAAAGGGGATACTATAGGTATCGTTGCCTTATCTTCTGCGTTAATTGATTTGACAGAAATAGATAAAGGAATACAATATTTAGAGAGCTTAGGTTTCAAAGTGAAATTAGCTTCTAATGTTAAGGTGAATAATTTTTTCTTCCCAGATACAGCAGAAGTACGAGCAAAAGAATTAATGAGTTTCTTCAAAGATCCTTCTATTGATATGATTATGGCTTTACGTGGAGGCTACGGAGCAATTCAAATTTTAGAGTTTATCGATTTCGAAATGATAAAAGCTAATCCTAAGATTTTTGTTGGATTTAGTGATCTAACTTCTCTTCAACAAGTATTATTTCAAAAAGCTAATCTCATAAATTTTTCAGGGCCTATGCTCGCTTCTAATTTTTCTAAACAAGATCATTCACTTATTACGGATGAATCCTTATTTTCGTTAATTATGGGGCAAAATACCACTATTATTAATCGTTTTAATATTTTATATAATGCACATAAAACAAAAATAGAAGGACGTCTTCTAGGGGGTAATTTGATTACTTTTATGTCTTTAATGGGTACTATTTATGAGCCTGATCTTACTGATAAAATTCTGTTTTTTGAAGATATAGAAGAAAAAACATATTCTATAGATAGAGCTTTAACTCAGCTAACTCTTAATAAAAATTTCTCTAAAGTCAAAGCTATTATATTAGGTGATTTTGTAGATTGTGTAACAAGAAACGAATATGAAGAAGAGCTTTATTCAATGATTCTTACTCGTCTAAAAAAATTCAATATTCCTATCATTAGTGATATTCCGGCAGGGCATTGTTCTCCAACGCTTACTATTCCAATAGGGGCAAAGATAGAAATAGATTTACAAAAACAACAAATACAATTATTAGAATCTGTAGTAGGTAAATAATGAAAGAAAAAATTAAATTAATAGAAAAATGGTTGATAGATATTCGTAGAGATTTTCATCAACACCCAGAATTAGGCTTTGAAGAATTTCGTACTTCTGCTAAAATTGAAGAATATCTTACACAGATGGGCTTGAAAGTACACCATATCGCAAAAACTGGAATTTATGCAGATATTAAAGGGGAAGATTCTTCTCTAAAAATAGCTTTAAGAGCTGATATAGATGCTTTACCCATACAAGATAACAAAACGTGTTCCTATCGTTCTACTATAGATGGTAAAATGCATGCTTGTGGACATGATGCACATACAACTATTTTATTAGGAGTAGCAAAAATACTCTCACAAACACCACCACCTTGTGATATTCGTTTGATGTTTCAACCAGCAGAAGAAACTGATGGCGGAGCTTTGCCTATGATAGAAGAAGGGGTGTTAGAAGGGGTTAATGGTGTTTTGGGACTGCACGTCGATACAGAGTTGCCTGTGGGACAAATAGCCATTAAACACGGTGCTATGAACGCTTCTTCTGATATGATTACTATTAAACTTTTTGGGAAGAGTGGGCATGCTGCTTATCCTGATAAAGGTGTTGATACTATTGTTATGGCAGCTTCTTTGATACAAAATTTACAAACGATTATTTCTAGGAATATTGATGGGAGAACATCTGCTGTCTTGTCTTTGGGGACTATACATGGAGGTGTAGCTCGTAATGTGATAGCCGATTCTGTCGTGATAGAAGGGACAATCAGAACCTTAGATCCTGTTGTTAGAGAGTATGTTAATACAAAAGTAGAAAAAATGATTTCCGATACAGCAAGCTTATTCGGTGGTAGAGGAGAATACATAAGACAACAAGGCTATACTTCTTTGATTAATCATGATTCTGTTGTTGATATCATTAAATCGGTAGGAGCTACTATCTTAGGTGCTGAAAATGTTATTACAAAAAAACTCCCTAATATGGGCGTAGAAGATTTTGCTTATTTTTTGGAAGAGCGAGAAGGTGCTTTTTTTTATTTAGGGGTAGGGAACAAGTCAAAAAATATCTCAGCTCCTGGACATGATAAAGATTTTGATATTGATGAAAACGCTCTGATCTTAGGAGTAGAATTACAACTAGCAAACATTAATGCTTTTTATCAACATTTGAGATCATAAGGTGAAATTATGAATATACAAATAATGATGATGAATTTTTTTGCTTACATTGAAGAAAGTAGTATTGAAATATATAAAGACCCTAATCAAGGAGATAATTATGAGTAATATATTAGATATAGAAAAGTGTGTGAAATCCCTATCTAAAAAAAGACCAATCTTCCACTCGGAAAAAGACTTTCAATTTGCATTAGCATGGGAGATACAAAAAGAATATTCTAAAGCCAACATACGTTTAGAATACCCTGTGGATAAGATGGATATTGATATAGTGGTGTTTTGTGGCGAAAATAATAAAACAATGATTCCTATTGAGTTAAAATGGCTAAGAACAGATTTTAAATGCTGTATCAACGGAGAAAAATTTCAACTTTCCCTTTCTGGAGCGGAAGCTGAAGTTAGATATGATTGTTTGAAAGATATAAAAAGAATTGAAAGTATATCAGAAACTCGTGATAATTTTGTTGAGGGATATACAATTTGGCTTTCAAATATTGAAACACATTTTAATGGGGATCATAAATACATGCTGTTTGATATTTCTCAAGGTAAGATCCATACAGGTAAAATCGATTGGGATAGAGATGACAAAAAAAATATTAAAAACACAACAAAAGATACTCTTAAAAATGTGGAAAAGAGCCGTAAAGAGCCTATTAAGCTAAACGGTGAGTATGAATTTAAATGGATTCATTACTCCATAATAGCTGAATCAGAAATCGAAGATAAAAAATATCACAAACAAAATGAATTCAGATATTGTATTACAACAACAAAAAAGCCATCTATTATATAATAGATGGCTTTTTTATTATGAATTTATATTAGAAATCTCCGCTTTGAATACGTTTTTTAAGGTCTATGATCTTATCGTAAATTATCTTTATTGTTTGTTTGAATTCTTCATCACTTTTATCACTAGGGTCTTCTAATCCCCAATCTTCACGATGTTTACAGGGAAGCTTAGGGCAGTCAACACTACAGCCCATTGTCACGACAATATCTAATTCAGGAATTTGATCTAGTGTTTTAGAACTTTGAATTTTTTCCATATCTATAGAAAAATGTCTTT